>SUTR01000002.1 GCA_015062825.1 Methanosphaera stadtmanae | reverse complement strand
TACTTCAATTAAAGTAGGATCTTCTTTTAAGTTTTTATTATCTTTAATTATTTTATTACTTTCACTTGCTATTGTTTGTTCCTGTACTTCAGATACAGTTGTTGTATCAGCAGTTATTATGGTTGCATCGTTTGTTGTATCATTTACATCTGCTGCAACTGCTAGGCCTGTACAAGTCACTAACAATGCGAGGAAAATAATCAAATATTTAGTTTTCTTAAACATAATATTTGCCTCTGTTTACTATGAATACGAATCTAATAATTAACTATTGATATCACTTCCAATGGTGGTTTGTGATTAAATAATTTAAATTATTGTCATATTCTTTTATTATTTTACATGTTACTTAATATTCTAAAAATAGAAATCTTTTAAAATTCTTAAAAATTATTGTACTTTTGTTATAATCATATGATTATTTAAAATATTCTATTTTAATTCTTATTAAGTTAATTATTAATCTATTTTAATTAACTAATATAATTTATTTTATTTTTATTCAAAAGTATTTTATAATTTTGGAACAGTTTTTTGTGGGTTTTTAAGATATTATAACTCATATTTTTTTTTTAAATGATTAAAATAAGAAATATGGGTAGTTTTATGAATTAGTAAGATATATGGATTTTATTTAAAAATAAGTAGTTTATACTTTTAAATCAAAAAAAATAAAAGGGTGTTTAAATGGTATTTATTTGTTAATAACTTCTTTTGCATTTTTTATAACATTATCTACAAATTTACTACTGCTTCCAAGGTATGTGTGCGGGTCAAGTGTTGCATCTATCTCTTCTGGGCTCATATATTTAAGGATTTCATCCTGTTCTAGTATGATTTCCTTAAGACCAGTGTTTCTTGCATATGCATCCATTGCACAACGTCTGACTAGAGTGTATGCACTTTGTCTTCCCATACCACATTGTGTTAGTTTTGACATGAATCTTTCAGCCATTACTAATCCATTGCTTGCATTGAGGTTGCGTTCAATGTTGTCTTCGTAGAAGTCGAGTTTTGAGAATAACCTGATTGATAAGTTCAAGATATAGTCTGTTAGTATTGCTGATTCTGGTAGTATAATTCTTTCACATGATGAGTTTGTAAGGTCACGTTCATGCCATAATGGATTGTTTTGTAGTGCTGCATTCACATATGATTTTACTACTCTTGATACTCCACATATTCTTTCTCCGGTTATAGGATTTCTTTTATGTGGCATGGTACTACTACCCATCTGTTTTTCAGGATCAAATTTTTCTCCCACTTCCATTATTTCAGTTCTTTGCAGGTTACGTACTTCTAATGCCATTTTTTCAAGGCTGCTACAAATGTTTGCAAGTGTCATCACATATTCAGCATGATTGTCACGTTGTACGACTTGGTTTGAGATGTTTGCAGGTGTTAGGCCTAAGATTTCAGATACTCTTATGTGGATATCATATCCTATTTCTCCTAATGCTGCAGTTGTACCTACAGCCCCGGTCATCATACCTACACATACATGTTTCTCGGTTAATTCTAGTCTTTCAAGCTGACGAGTTAATTCATCAATATATATTGCAAATTTCATTGCATATGTTGTTGGAAGTGCATGTTGTCCATGGGTACGACCTATTGTAACAGTATCTTTATGTTGTTCTGATAAGTCTATAAGCACTTCTATGAGTTTTATGATTTTTTCACGGATGATTTCAATAGATGCCTTTAGTTGTAAGGATTGGGAGGAATCGATTATGTCATTACTTGTTGATCCGTAATGTACATATTCACCAGCATTATTGTCACAAACTTCTTCTAATGCTTTCATCAATGCTCCAATATCGTGGTTTGTAGCCTTTTCTATTTCATCTACTCTTTCCTGTTTTACATATTCAGTTGTTGCTTTTCTATTAATTTCATCTGCAGCTTCCTTAGGTATAAGTCCTAATTCACCTTCAGCCTTTGCTAATGCTGCTTCAACTTTTAACATGTTTTGTAATTTTGATTCTTGTTCCCATACAGCCTTCATTTCTGGAGTACCGTATCTAAATTCTATTGGATGTATTGCCATAATAATCAGTTTAAAAACAATTTATTAATAAAATGAGTATCTTTTTTTATCCTCATCAATTTGATATTTAAATAATTATAATATAATTTATATTTTTTAAGCTTTTTAATACTTATCAAAAAAAAGGTTGGATAGTAATATGCTGGAGGTTATGTATTTATCTCATATCATATTTCTTGTCAAGTGATTTGAGAGTTCCGGATATTCCAATGGTTTCAACAACTATCCGGTTTTTATTATAGTTGGTAATGGTATTGAATGCTAATCGCACCTGTTTATCATAGCCTCTTGAGAATTTAACCATGCATTTATATTGGTATCTGTCCTCATTTGGCACTTCTTTTAGATTAACAAACCATAAGTTGATTTTGCTGGCAGTTAATTCTCCATGAATATT
The DNA here is from genome assembly GCA_015062825.1 of Methanosphaera stadtmanae. GTDB lineage: Archaea > Methanobacteriota > Methanobacteria > Methanobacteriales > Methanobacteriaceae > Methanosphaera > Methanosphaera stadtmanae_A. Next base: position 87,484 of record SUTR01000002.1, on the reverse strand, counting down.
GAGTATGCTGTTCCATAATATCTGGATTATCTTATCCTTTTCAAGAGCTTCCTGTGAGTAAAGGTTTATTGCAATATATCTTTTCTTTTCTCGGAGTGTTGGCGGAAGTATTTTAAGTTTCATATATTATGCTCCTTTTTAATTATTCTTACACCTTCAACAATGCTCTGTTTATGGATTGTAATATCATTTATTATACTTGATACATTGGTTGAAATATTTTCTTGAGCTGTTTGTTCATCCATTGAAAATAGTTGACCTAATAGTATAATGTCCTCAGGACTTCTTACATCATAAAATGTTTTGCTGCCACTGGAAATGATACTTTTGAATTCATATTTGTCCTGTAATAATAATAGCTGACTTAACTGATTTAATAGCTTGGCCTTGAAGAATCTGTTGTGATGTAGTATTTCTCCAAGATCAATATTAACTGTAATATTATTGTCCTTCAACAGTTTTGCCAATACATGATTTATTCCACAATTATTCATATTGCTGTGATGTGGATGGTTAAATATATCCACTTGCCTACTTTCACAGATGGCACGATTAACTTTAGGATTATGTCCCTCTGCCATTAAAAGATCAACCTTTCCATAATACTTCTGAATATTACGTCTAAGTATCTGTGGATTAGTTTCATTAATTCTTATGCCATGATACAATTTGAGTGTAGTTGATTGATTTAGTTGGTTAAAGTTATCCATTGCATCTTCATCATACTTGTCTGTATCATAGAATATGCATGCACCTTCAAATCCAAATTCTTCAAGTCTTTCTATTACTTCAATATTTGGATAAATGTTAAAATCATAAAAATTAGTCATATAAATAAAACCTGGAATTAATCTAATGTAAAAATTTTAAAAATAAAAGAATAATTATTCATTATTCATCTAAGAAGTCAAAGATTTTGCATGCTACTTTAAGAGCATTTTCTTTACTAACTGGATAACTTGCTATTTTTATTCTCATATGTATAGCATCTCCAGAATATGTTAGTTTAAGCTTTTGGTCATATGCCTCTTGTTTATCAAAGCGTAGGAATAAATTTCCCTTTTCATCCATGCGACGACTAAGTTCCTCTTTTATAGTATTCTTGTCATCAATGCTTAAATTGTCATTTAAAAAACTAGCAATACTTCTTGTACTTCTTTTCTTGGAGATTTTCTCTGATAATACTATAATCTTATTACCAAAGTGATCTTCATTAACTTCTCTTACAGGTGAAGGTTCAAAGAAGATGTAACTGATGGCATCAGTTACCTTCTCTTCATCTTCGGTTGAATAAACAAATGTCCTGTACGTAATGTTATGGATCATTTATCTAACCTTTTCAGCACCTTTACCTTTTTTACGTAATCCTCTACCTTTTTTACCAGCACTAGTTAAACCTCTGAATGCTCTTCTAGTGTGTTGTTTTTCACAAATCCAGTTAATTTTATTATCATGTTGGATTTCTGGTCTTTGTGGGTCTACAAGAATTACTTCAAAGTATTTTGCTTTACCATCTTCCCATACCCAGTATGAGTTAAGTACTTCTAAGTTAGGGTATTTACGTGCAACTCTTTCTTCAGCCATTCTTTGAATGGATTTTTTACCTGCAATTTTGTTAACACCCATTCTTTTAGGATCTCTACCGTTTTTGAATCTAGGTTTTCTTCTTGATCCTCTTCTTACTCTAATTCTTGCGAGTACATATCCTGTTTTAGCTTTGTATCCTAAACGGCGTGCTCTGTCTACTCTTGTAGGTTTATCAATTCTTACAATAACAGGTTGTCTTCTCCATTTAGGTAATCTTTCCATCATAAGTTCTCTGACATATGATTCATCTGGGTTTTTCCATGCTTCTTTCATATACTTGTACATTTAATCTACCTCATTGTTCAGCCTTTTGGCCACATTCAATTTAGTTTATGTATTTTATGTATATTAGAGGAGTAGTCAATACTAGAAAAATAGTAAAGTCTATTAATATTCTCCTAAAATATAATAATGACTAAAAATTAGTCTTAAATTTATTAATATAATCATATAAGGGGAATATTAATCCCATAATATAATTTAATAAATTTATAAAAATAGATTATATTATTTTATAATCTTTATACTATCTATTATATGTCTAATATTATATATTAATGTATCGTCGATGCCTAGTGCATGATGATTTAATTATGTGTATTATGATGTTCTTTTATCATTTCTGTTCTATTATTATTAGTTTTAACTTTTTACTTATAACTTAGTATTAAAATAATATTTTTAAAGGATAATTAAACAAACATTTATACTATATTATGGATAATATAATCTTAGAAAAAATAATATATATTAATAAGTGTATAACGTAATGAGAGATTTTTATGGAGTTTTGTCCTGATTGTGGAAAAGTTCTTATTCCAAATAATGGGATATTGACTTGTGGGAATTGTGGTTATAAAAAGAAATTATCAAATTCAGAAAAAAAGGATTATATAATTTCACAGGATGTGTCTGATAAGCAGGAAATTATAATTTCTGGTGAAAAGATAAATGCTCTGCCAACAACCAAGGGTTTATGTTATAGATGTGGCAATAGACAATTGGAATGGTGGATGGTTCAAATGCGTAAGGCTGACGAGGCGGAAACTAGATTTTACAGATGTACAAAATGTGGAAATACTTGGCGTAGATCAAAATAAATTATTATTAGATAAACATTAATGTATTATATTGATGTTCTCTACAAAGTAAAATAAAATGATTTATGTATAACTTTTCTTGCTATAATAAGTGAGGGGTTTATATTTGGTTTTTAAAAGAAGAAAATTAGAAGGTATGATTAGCGTGTAGCTAATGCAATATCTTCAGCTTTAACGGTTTTTCTTCCTGCGTGTTTTGCTAATTTGTTTGCTTGAGCTGCGTAGGTTTCACCAATTTCTTCTAATACTTTTGCAAGTTCTACTGCAGCATCATCACTAATTCTTGTTGCACCAGCATTTTTTAAAATTCTTTTGATTGGTGCTATTGGTAATTCTGTCATTTTATCAATTTCTCCTAAATTTATTTGTTAATTATAGATATAATTCTCATTATATTTAAAGATACCTTTTAATTTTCAATATTATTATTTAATTATACTCATATTTTTATTTAAGATTATATATTTATGGAGTAAGATTATTGTGGATACTATAATTTTTCATAAATAATTTAACTAGTTTTAACATGATTTTTCATAAAAATCATAATTATTATTCTGAAATTTTGAAAAAAATATCATGATTTTTAATGTTTTAGGTTTTTCAAATCATACAATAAGATAATTTACACAATTGATAAAAATAATATATAAAAATTATATTGGGGGAGAAAAAGGTTTGGTTGATGATTTGGATTATAATGGACCTTTATTTTCTCGTCCTTCTCTTATACCCTGACCAACTTCTTTTTTCATAATCTCCGGTTTAAATAACATTTTCACAAGATTATCTGCATGTTGTGTTGCACGATTATGCATAAGTTGTTTAAGGTCTTTATCATCCTTACCTTCATCTTCATGTACAAAAACTTCAATAATATGAGTATTAGTCATAAGTTGTGCTTGAATTAGGCCTGTACTTGCCTCATGTGCACATAGTTTGTCTATTTTTTCACCACCGGGCATTCCAAATGCCATGACAATTTCACAACCATCTTCTTCAATTAGTTTCTTTGCAGTAACAGGTAAATCTTTCACACCTGGAACATAGCGTTCAATAAATTTTATGCCAGTTACTTGCTTTTCAATTTCTTCACGTGCTGCTTTAGCCATATCATAACGGGCAAATGTAGTACTTGCTAATCCAACTTTCTTCATCTAGAAACAACTCACGTTAATACTTATTTTTTGTTAATAATTTCTTTTACTTCAAATGATTTTTTAAGTCTTTCAAGGTCTATGAAACCTGTGTGGAATATTTCACCAGTTACCATATCATTTACAATAATCTGTGCAGGTGCAAAGACATCCTTAGGCATTTTGTAGAAGTCACAATCAGCCTGTTCAAATAATTCTATGAAGCTCTGTCCATACTTGTCGGATGCTGATGATGGTAATGTTGCTGCTAACTCTTCAAGACTTTCTCCTTCATCTGGCTGAATATAATAATATGCTCTTCCACCAAATATTATGGCATCATTGGTTTTTCCCATAGCCTTTTTGCTGTCTGGATCCACTGGAGTAATAGGAGTAATACCTGCAGCATATGTGATTTTAGTCACATCAAAGTCCATTATTTCCATCATCTTAAATACACCAGTTTCAAGTGTACGTCCTGATATTTGTATAGAACCGACAAGTGATGAGGTAGGTGCAACAAGTATTGTTAGATTTTCTGCTTTTACATTACATTCTTCAGCAATGTAATCTGCAACTTTTTCATCAGGTAACTTGTCTGCTTCTAAAGTAATAATTGCGATATCACTATCTTCCTTATAGTCACACATTTCATATATTTTATTGTCTGGGAATTTATGTGTCTGTGCAGGTCCTGAACCAATTGCATAATATCCATCGACATCAATTTTCCATCCAGCTTTCTGTGATCCTAATGTTGATAATGCAGGAAAATCTGTTTTTACCTTAACTGCAGGCATTGCCATGATGTCACTAAGGTCTCCAGGAATGGATATTCCCACATCACTTATTCCACCAAGACATACTTTTGTAAATAGTTCTCCACCTTTAATACTTCCATTAGCATTAATTCCACAATCAATTAAACGAGTTCCATTGGATAATGTTGTTGCGATTAATTTATAAGAATTTGCATTTTCAAACATTTCATCTGCTATTTTTTTAGCAGCTATATTCATACTTTTACTCATATAATTATTCTCCATTCAATAATATTTTAAAATAATCTATAATACTTTATATTTTCATATTATTTGATTCCTAATTACTTTTTAATAAGTTATAATATTTAATAATATTCAATATAATCTATCAATTAATATAAAGAAAAATTAATTGGTGGGGGATTAAAACTGTTATTAATACTTCTGTAATATTTCACGAGCCTTATCCCAGTCATGTTCATATATGTGAAGACTCATTGCGTGATGAACCATATTAACTAGTTGAGTATTTGTCTTTTCTGCTACATAATATCCTACTTCACGGATACCGAAGAGGTTGGGAAATGTTGCACCTCCACAATCATTGCTTCTGAAGAAATCAGTCATGTATAGCTTTTCATCACGTATAAGAAATGCAATTTCCTGAAGACAAGGTATTTCATCAACCTTATTGTCTTGTATGGGATCTATTGTGATTGCAATTGCACGTCTTGATTCACGACAATTGTTTAGCTTTTCAATACATTTTTCAAGTTGGTCCACTTCAAAATATTCTCTTAGACGATTGCCGTAGGTATATACAAATCCCTGGCTGTTATCTGGATCTAACAATTCCTTCTTGTATGTTTCAAGCCGATCATCATGCCAGGGGGAACATTCTGGTATTGTATCATCAGAAGGATTTGTAATTTCAATCATAACATTCTGCAGTTCCTTAGTCAATGTTCCTCTCTCATCAGTTACTTCACGACCTTCCTGCATAATCTTTTTTACACATGTAAGCCATGCCTGTGCAATTGTACTTGTACGAATAAATTTAGCCATTTATGTTAATCCTCCATTTCGTATCTGTCTGATTACTTCAAGTTTTCCCTTGGCAATTTCCTCAGGTAACATTCTCATACCACAATCGGGATCAATTATAATATTATCCTTTCCAATAATATTTTTTACCTTCTTGACGGTTTCTTCTACATCCATTTTTTTATCAACACTGTCCATCTTAGTATTGATACATCCTATACCAATCTGTTTACTGCAATCTTCATACCATACCTTTTTTAGGGTATCAATATTTTGTGGCATTCCACTAAATTCAAAGTCAAGGATATCTACATTAAATTCTAGGAGGTCTGCTAATACATCTTTAAGATCTCCACAAACATGTAATATTACAGGTATATCTACTGATTTGCTTATGTATTCAACTGCTCTTCTTGATACTTCTATGTCTTCAGCACCTGTGGAAATGAACGGTTCATCAATTTGAATAGCACATGCACCAGCCTTTTCCAATTCTCTTGCTTCATAACTTAATGCTTTTGCAACATCAACAATTGCATTTGCTTTTGTTGAATAAAATTTATCTATCATGGATGAATGGGTGATTGTAGTAGGACCTGTTATGATCCCTTTAATACCTCGTTCTTCATGTTCAAATATTTTTTCAAGAGATGCATTTAATTTGAAACGGTTATCTAAATTCTTAGCAGTTTTAAAAGCTAACTGCAAATCTCTTGTTGATATTCCATGGGCTGCAGGTGTTATTTTACCATTGATATGTACTGTGTTGTCAATTATTTGAAAACCATTAATTTTACTTGCAAATATCTTTACCATATCCTCCCTTACTTGACCGTCACATATGATGTCAATATCACATTCAGCAAAGCTTGTAACAGCATTAATGATTGCATGCTTATATGGATCAAATAATCCCAATGAGTCATATATCTTTTCATTAAGGTGTTCTGGCTTAGAACTGCTAGTAGGATAACTTCCAACAATGGTTGTAATAATATTCATCTTTATCAAACCCCTGCATGTAAAAAAATTAATATGTAAAATATAATTCTTGAAGTATGTTCTATAATAGATTATTTGTAAAATCTATTATTAAAAAATTGGCAAAAAAAAATAAATTTTTGGAGGTTAAGATTATTTTCATCTTTTAGTAGTTACTACATGAGCAAGTACCAATGCACTAAGAAGCAGATATGTTACCATAGCTGAACCATTGATTGTCCTTGTAATGATAAATAATCCAAGAATGGTCTGTGCAATGAATGCTGATAATGATCCTGTCAGCAAGGCTTCTCGTCCATAATACTTCTTGTTTCCACGATGTCTTTGTTCTTTGTATTTTCTTAGTATGACAAGTCCTATGATGATAACTGCTAATATGAATAAAATTATTAATGCTAGTGCCACATAACCAAAGTCAAATCCTATACCGAATATACCAGGTAGGAAGTAATCAATCACATCCTTCTTAGTAACAAGTATACCATAGAATAATGGGTATGGTAATCCTAATGAAGTAATATATGTTAAGGGTAATGAAATATAACCATCACTGTTACCTAAACTACTATTTCCCCAATATGTTGCATTAGCATTATGTCCCCATAAATGGGTGTTATCAATAACCAGCTTAAGACTAGAAAACTGGTTTAAGTTCATACGATCAATCCTAGCAAGAGGGCTGATAATTTGCATATTTAATAACTGTGCAATACCTTCCATAACTCCAAACAATAACAATAACCCTCCGACAAGTATGATTATTCGTCTTGGAGTAATAAATGATTCCTTGTCAAATAATTTATTGATAATGAAGAATCCTACTACTAATCCAAGAACCCACATAATAAGGAAGTCACGGTGTACGATAGCACCAAATACAGTTATACCACCTGTTATCAGATATAACAATAATTTAATACTACTAGTCTTCACACCCTGATCTTCCATAAAGGGTATCGTTGCCCACGAGGTTACCACAGCCAAAATCGCTATCGGACCATATGGATGGGTAAACTCATGATGGCTCAAGAATGGTACTAGAAGACATAATGCATCATAACCAAAGATTAATGTAATTCCCGAACCTACAATGATTGACAAAAGAAATACTATACTATAACTTAATGGAATAAAGTTAACAAGTAACAATACAGCAATATGTATGAGTATAGCAAATTCCAGAATCAAAGTAAGATGATTTGCTGCAATTAATGCCATATATTAATCTCTCCTCCATCTGTTTACATATGATTATTCTAAAATATATTGATAAAATAATCTATTCTATATAATTATATTAATATCTTATTTTATTAATATTTTATTTTATTTACACAATATATTAAAATTCATTTAAGTGTATAATTAATGAAAAAGAAATAATAAAAAAATAATGGGGGTAAGATGGGATATCTTATGTGTTGAGTTCTTCATTAATATTTTGTCTAATCCAATTGCTTCCAAAGTTATTGTATAGATAGTTAACCTTTGTCTTGGTTGCTGATGATAATGTATAATCTAATGTTACGACTAGTCCTCCAAAGCTGTCTGATGAGAATCTGTTTTTCATTAATGACACGCTAACCCATCCATTAGGTATTTTTCCTCCACCTAAACTATAGTTACCATATGAATTGGATACTAATACTTTGGTCTTGTCAGGACTAATGTCCAATATGGATACGTAGTGGTTTACACCATAGAATACCAGTGTACATCCTCCCTGTGCTAACTTGGAAAGTTGTGTGTCAAAGCTGTTTTTATAGAAGTATACTGCTGATATGTTGTATTTTTTCATTGCGGGTGGTATGTTGCTTGCATATGTTCCTCTGTATTTGTATGTTTTAAAGTCAACTGCTAATGTATCTTCGTTTACATAGTTTTTAAGAGTCTGTGTACATACACTTGTAGCTGTTGGTCCACAGGTATAACTGGTGTCCTGTATATCTCTTGCTTCACTGTATGTGTATGATTTTCCTTTTAAAGATACGGTTAATGTCTCTGGTATTGTCATTGTATTTTTTTCTACAAAGTATTTGTTCAATGTTTTCTCGATTACATTCCATTTTTCACGTTTAAGCACGTGATAAAGGTATGGTTCATCACTTGTCTTGAATGCCACATATTTTGACAGGTGTTTATTTAAGTATAAGCTATATGAATCCTGTTGTAATACTTCCTGTATCTGACTTCTTGTAAGTGTATATGTTGCATTTTCATCACCCCATACATAATTTGTCATATATACAAGGTTTGGAATGCCATTTGTCAATGAAATGCTTGTTGTTTGTGGATCTTTTTCTCCTAATATGCTGGACTGTGCTGCTGAAATGCTGTTATGTGTTACTGTAATGTTCTTTGTTGCAGATGAATCCTTGTGTTCACCTTCACCTATATATGTAGCATTAATCGTGTAAACTTTATTCTGTGACGGTACATTATATGACATTATTGCCTTACCATTTACAACATATGCATCATACTTTTGATTATTTATCACAACACTTACATTTCCATCATTGACAGTTTTTAGTATATTGTTGTCTTTATAGGTTACATAAACTCTTACAGATAAAATTGATCCATTTTTAACCATTGCTGGTGTGTCAATTATAACCTTTGTCGGATACTTCTGTATGATGTTAATATTGTATACTCTTGATGAAGCGGAATTATAACAATTGCTGTCTCTAGTTACAAGTTTTATAGTGTAGTTTCCAAAAGGATACTTATACATTGGAAGTCTAATGTTTAGGCTACCATTATATATGGTGTAAACCTTTGTCTTATTATCGACAAATAACTTATTTCCATTTACAAAAACATCTACAAATGTTTTACCAACAACCATCCTGCCATAAGCATCAGTAATAGTAGCATTTATTACACAGTAATTGTCACTGTTAACGGTGAAGTTCTTAATATTCAAATAAGTATTCAATGGCTTTAAACTAATGGTATTGTTTGTCTGAATCTTATTGTATCGGCTACCTTCTGAGACTGTGGTGATTGTTAGATTATTTGCCTTAAGGCCAAGAGGTATGGTGTAATTCATGATTGTGTTATTTCCAAAGAACTTTAGTATGTAAGTTGTTCCAGCTTCATTGCGTAATGTTTCACCATTAATCTTAAAGATGATGATACCGCTGAATATATTTGCCTGGCTGCTTGATAATGTTATGTTTAATTTTACAGTATCACCTGGATTATATTCCTTTTTATCGGTTGTAACCTTAATTTCTGGTGTAATTCTTGTGTTAATTGAAATGTTCTGTGTACTACGTGAAGCGTTAAAAGTTGAACTGCCTGAATATACTGCTTCAGAGCCCCAGTAAACTTTTCTATATTGGTCTGTTGATAGGTTTAGTACGGCACTGGAATTATGTACATATATCTTAATCTTCTCATCAGAAGCATTTTTAAGGGTTACGCCATTTAACTTAAAGATAACATAACCACCATTTACTATTATGTCTGAATAAACTGATACATTCATAATGATGTGGCTGCCGTTGGTTGTTGTTTTTAATACTGTATTTGTGATATGTTTGCTATTTATGTTGTCTGTCTTCAAATTATCGTTTTCTGATTTTGTAATATTATTGTCGGGGGTATTGTCTGTTTCAATATCGTTTGTTTTTATATTATCTGTTTGTGTGTTGTCTGTTTGTGTGTTGTAATATTGTATTTCATTATTAATTGGATTTTCAATATTATTCTCATATGAGTTAATTGTATTGGTCATGCTAGTTTCATTAATTTCATCCATAGCATAAGCCGAATTTATGAGAAATAATAAGATAATCATAAATAAAAACTCTTTAGCATATTTCATAATATACTTTTGCCTCCAAATTATTTTTCATACAATCTTCGTTTAACTGCGTTTATTAAAATATAATAGTATTATTTTAGAAATAAGTTATATTTAACTATTTGTTAATTTTTATATTTTAATAATAATATTTAAAGAATTCATACTATTAATGTTTAATCAATAATGATGTATATGAGCATTTCTTTTAAAAAAGAATGGAGGTGAATGTTTTAGTATAGTCTTGGTCCACTATATTCATTTTCTTCACTATATATTCTTATAAGGCTGTCCAAGTTATCTTCATACATTAGACGATATCCTATCATTCCACCGTCGGGTGTTTCAACATTGTTTTTCTTTGGATCTCCATGTGTATTGTTTATAATATACCACATTCCATGGGGCGTGTAGATAAACAATGTACCTTCACCATCTTCACGTCCATCTTTGAATGCATCATTTGGATCGTATATTTTTGTTGAATGAAGTGCTAGTCGGCTTAGTGATTGTTCTGGTTGTGTTCCGCCCCTCTGAAACAAGGCTATTATCCAGTTTAATGATTTGTCCTGTAATTTTCTTTTTTCTACAGGGTCACTAAAAGCTTTATCTACATTATTTCTTCTTCTTTCTAATGTGTTTCTTATGTTTAATATCTTTTCAACTTTTGGAACATCCTTTTCTAAGCATCGATATCCTTCTGGTCTTCCTGTGACTTTAATTATTCCATCTGCAAAGTCTTTTCTTCCAAATTTTCTCATGTATGGTTTTACTTTTTCAAATTCTTCATCTGGAATTTTCTGATTTAATCCATAAAGATATCCGTAATCATTTGCATCATAACATTTTGTTTCTAGTCTTAACTCCCTTTCAACCATATATAAACACTTCTTCTTTCTTTTATTATCAATCATCTTTTATTTTAAATTATTTTTTCCAATAAATAATCTTATACTCATTGACATATTTAAGTATGTTGATATGAATGTAATTTCCTCTCACCTTAGGAGGTGATTCATTGGTTATAGTGAGGTGGTCAACAGCATTCGATTAAAAAAAGATTAAAAAAAATAATTAGTGAATATGAAATTACTTATCTACTTTCATATTCTCTTTAAACAGCATTGTATATTGTAAACTTAGTCTCTTATAAAGAAAGTTCTCATTTCTGGATTATTTAGTTCTTTATCTACATCTTTAAGTAGCTGTGATATTTCAAGATGTTGTGGACAGTATTTTTCGCATTGATGACATTCAATACATTCATTTGCAGCACCATTTTCTTCAGCTTCTGCAAGTACTAAGTATGCGACTATTGCATTCAGTGGATCTCCGCCCTGTGTTTTGTTGATGTGAGCAGTATTATAAGTTGAAAAGTACTTGGATATAGGTATGTTTATAGGGCAATGTTCTATACAGTAATTACATTCTGTACATTTGATTGGTGTTAGGTCATTTACAATGTCTGTTACCTTAGCTATTAGTTCCTGTTCTTCATCAGTTAATGGTTTGATGTTTTTAAATATTTCTATGCTGCTTTTCATTTGTTCAAGACTACTTACACCATTTAATATCATAAATACATTGTCCAAATCATTACAGAATCTTAAAGCCCATGAAACATTTTCACTTGTCTCATCATATTCTTTGTATATTTTCTCAGCATCTTCTGGAAGTTTAGCTAATGCTCCACCTTTTACCGGTTCCATTACAATAACTGGTTTATTGTATTCTGTAGCTATTTCATAACATTTTCTTGATTCTACAGCTGAACTTTCCCAGTCTAGATAATTAATTTGTAGCTGTACAAAGTCACAATCTGGGAATGCTTCTAATGCTTCAATTAATGCATCTGGTTTGTCATGGAATGAAAAACCAATATTCTTTATTTTACCTTCTCTCTTTTTTTGTCTTACAAATTCAAACGAATCAAAGTCATATACTGCATGATGTGTCATTTCATTGATGTTGTGAATTAGGTAGTAATCAAAGTAGTCCACTCCACATTTTTCTAATTGTTCATTGAAGAATTTTTCCATATCTTCTGGTTTGTCAACAGAAAATATTGGAAGTTTTGTTGCAATGATGATGTCTTCACGTGGATATCTGTCCACTACAGCCTCTTTAAGTACATTTTCACTTACTCCATTATGATATGGATATGCTGTGTCAAAGTATTTGCCGCCAGCTTCAATGTAGGCATCAGTCATTTCTTTTACTTGTTCTATATCTACCTTTGTCGGGTCATTTTCATCTAATTGTGGGAGACGCATCATTCCAAATGCAAATTTATCCATATTAATCACTTATACTATTATGTTTTAGTGTATGAAAAATGAAGTATTGTCTAGGGGTTTACTCCGTCCCATAGATAATCAAATGATATTTCCTTGATGTGTTTGATGTCTTTTTCAGGATTTTTTTCAATAAATTCTAATGTGGCTATTAAACATCCAAACATAATATAACTGAAAAGATCATAATATATTTTTACTTCATTTTTCTTTCTAAATTTATCATAGACCTTTTTAAAGAATATTGCTTCATCATCGATTTGTTTATTGGTCTCTTCCTTTATTATTGGAGAATTTCTAAAGAGCACTATAAAACGAAATGTATCCTGATTGGCTAATGCATAATCTATGCATCTGTTCCATAATTCAACCATTCCTTTCTTGAAATCTTTTTTCTCATTAAGATTTTTAGTATATTCACAATATTCTAGGTTAGCATATAAATAAAGCTTATTTACTAATTCTTCTTTATTGGGATAATAATTAAACAGTGTACCTACGCTAACATTTGCTTCTTTAGCAATTTCAGCAGTAGTTGTTGAACCATAACCTTTCTGGCTAAATAATTTAATTCCTGATTTAATTATGTTCATCTGTTTATCATTCATATTGCTAAAACCTTAATATCTGCTATGAAAATTTACTCAAAAAAAAACTATATATATATGACTATTTAGTCATTATATTATATATATTTAAACTAATTTATTCATTTGATTAAAATGTTAATTCCTTCTAAATCAATCAAAGGTATATTTCAAGTGTAAAAATAGTATAATTCATTTCAAAATGGAAAATTTCATTACAGTTTTTCAAAAATAAGTTTATAATATAATTTTTTATTAATTGACCTTATAGAAAAAAATGATATTATTCATATAATATGGGAGTAAACCAATGTAAATAATTGATTTTATAAACTCTCATAAATAATACTTTAAAATACTAATAGAACAAACATTATCTTAAATATGCTCATTATACGATTAATTTAAATATTTCAAAATACAATAATTATATATAAATAATTAGGATGTGAATAATATGGTATCAGTAAATGATTTTCCAATGTCATCAGCAGACAGTATTCCAGGATATAGAATAGTCGAAACTAAAGGATTCGTATGGGGATTAACAGTTAGAAGTAGAGGTGCTGGTGGACAAGTTGGTGCAGGAATAAAAACCATAATTGGTGGAGAAGTCAAACAATTTGTTAAAATATTGGAAGAAGCACGTAATGAAGCATTAGAAAGAGTAATAGAAAATGCAGAAGAATTAGGTGCAAATGCTATTATTGGAGTTCGATTCGACTCAAATGAGATTTCTCAAATAATGCAAGAAATAGTAGTATATGGAACTGCAGTAGTAGTTGAAAAAGAGGAATAATATTATTTTCTCGTTTTCATTTTTTATATTATCTTTTTTCTTTTTAATCATAATCTTCTTAAAACTTTCACAAAAAGATTTTTTAAAGTATCAGTCATTTTTTAGCTATTTTTTTGATATTAATTTATTTTATTATAATGTTATATCTTGTATTAACTAAAGTCTAACCTGTTTATCATCCCATTCTATTCTAACAAATATTTTTGATTAAACAGTTTAACCACTAAAAATATTCATGTTCTTAATTAAATTCCACAAAATTTAAAATAAAAAATCTTTCATATAAAATATTGAAGTACATGAATTTCTATTATTTAAATATAAGATGTGTTAATCTATGAAGAAATATGTAGAAGAGTTAATCCAATTAATCAATCTTGAAAGAGAAGAAGAAACAATCCAAATGACCAGTGAAATCAAATACTTATCAGTAGAAGATCGTGAAGCAATTGGCCATACTATAACAGCAGTCACAGGTAAGAAAATTAAAAAAGAATTTGGATATATAATAGTACAATATGGAAGAAAAGAACCCATCAATACACAGATAAAAATATCAGACAGGGTACTTATTAGTAAAGACAATCCTCTTCAAAGCAGATTAACTGCAACAGTAATAGATAAATCAAATCGATATGTCCGGTTACAATTCGATTCAAAAATACCATCATGGGCATTAAAAGAAAAGGTCCGGATAGACTTATACATAAATGACATAACATTTAAAAGAATGGAGGATAATCTCTTAAATCTCACAAAACATGCTAAAAAAGCATTAAATTATCATCTAAAAATGGAACAGCCAATTGATTATCCTGAAAAGAATGAAGTGAATTTCATTAACACATCATTAAACAAATCCCAAAGACATGCAATAAAACAAGGACTTTCAACAAAAGATTTCTATCTGATTCACGGACCATTTGGTACGGGTAAAACAACAACATTAACCGAACTAATATTGCAGATGAATAAGTCTGGAGAGAGGTTACTAGTTACTGCAGAAAGTAACATTGCAGTAGATAATCTGCTTAAAAAAGTCTCCAAAACAAAAGATGAGCACATATTAAGATTAGGACAACTTCAAAGAATAGAACCTTCCGTTAGAAAATATTCATTAACATCCCAGATGGAACAACATACACAATATGATAAATTACAAAGTTACCAGAAAATAATTGAAGAATACACGGAAGAACTGCAATATTATACAAAACCAACAAGAGAAAATAGAAAAGGACTTACTTCTAGACAGATAAAAGAATATGCAAAAAAACATAAATCGGCACATAAAATAAGTAAGGATACAATACAATCAATGGCAAGATGGATTGATTATGATGAAAAAATAAAAGATTATCATGAAAAGATAAGAATACTTGAAGATAAAATCATCAAAGAAACAATAGCATCAAGCAGTATAATCTTCACAACAAATTCATCAGCAGCATGGGATGTGATAAAAGACATACATTTTGATGTTGCAATAATAGATGAGGCAAGTCAAACAACAATACCAAGTATATTAATACCTATTGCAAAGGCACATAAATTCATACTTGCCGGAGACCATAAGCAACTTCCACCAACAGTCATAAACTATCAGGCTCAAAAACTACAAAAAACCCTATTTGAATCATACATTAACAAATATCCACAAAAATCACAACTACTTGATACACAATACAGAATGAACGATGTACTCATGCAATTTCCAAACAGTCAATTCTATGACAGTAAGTTAAAAACAGATAAAATGATAGAAAACATAACATTAAATGATTTAATAGAAGATGAGGGGAATCCAATATCCTTCATTGACACTTCAATTATGCAGGATAATGCTGAAAAACAACTTGAATCTTCAACTTCATATATTAACCTCCTTGAAGCTGAGTTATGTTCGGGCATAACTGATGAATATATATCTAAGGGATTGAAAGTAGAAGATATTGGAATCATAACACCATATAGCAATCAGGTAGACTTAATATCTCAAAAGACTTCTGTAGAAGTAAACAGTGTAGATGGATTTCAGGGACGTCAAAAGGAACTAATTATAATATCCACTGTACGAAGTAACAATAGGGCCGAAATCGGATTTCTCAATGATCTTAGGCGATTAAATGTTGCAATAACAAGAGCCCGAAGAAAACTAATAATAATAGGAAATAAAAACACATTATCCTCCAATAAAACATACAAACAACTAATTAAATATGCATTATATGATTAAAGAATATTTTTGAAAATAAGAAATGATTGGGAAATTATAAATTAGATTACTTGATTTAAATGCTTAAAAATAGAAAAAGTATTTATTGGAGAATGAATTATCTCCAATATTTTTTTTTTTATTTAGTTACTGTTAATGTTTTTGTATCTTCTATACGTTCATAATTTGTGGAAATGTATGTTGCTTGTATAGAGTATTCTTTTGCTTTGTAGTTATCTGGTATTGTGAATTCTAGACTTGCTTGACCATTTGTCACATTTAGGTAGATTACTTTTCCATCAGTATCTTTTAATGTTTTTCCATTGATTTTAAAGACTACTTTTCCAGTATTGATTGTGGTTAATCCTCCGTCAATTGTAGCATTAAGAGTTATGGTTTGACCTATTTTGGCAGCTACGTTTTGTGTAGTGATTGTTAAGTCTGCGTTTGTTATTTCCATTACTTCTTTTTGACTTCTTAATGAACTGTATTGTGTTGAACCAGAGTATACTGCTTCTATTGTAATTCCTTCTTTAGCCCAACTTTCTGGAATTTCATAATCAGTAATTGTGGCTGTTCCATTAATTATTTTAACATAGATAACTTTGTCATTTGCATCTTTTAATGTTTTTCCATTAACTTTAAATACTACTTTTCCTTTGTTGATTTCAGTAACTATACTTTCACCATCATAGATACTTGCACTTATATTAGCAGTGCTTCCTATGGTGAATTTTGTAGTGTCAACTTTTAATGTTAATTCTGATGGATGAGTTACTACAAGTATTGTACCCATTGCAAATAAGTTGTCATTAATGCTTTGCAAGCTTATGAGGTTTGTACCATTTACTAAATTGTCTATGTTTGTTTCTATAATGCTTAGTTTTGATGTGTTGTCATAGTTGTCTGCTAATGATTGATATTCTTTGTTGTTGACTATGATTTTGCTGCCATTTGTTTTATCTGCTGCTGCGGATATTGTGTATAATGATGCATTTCCGGTTTTTATATTTTCATAATTTGAGTATGCAATTGTATAATCATTTGATGTCAATCCACTTGATTCTGGGTTTAAGATGTCTGCTCCTTCATTTATTAATATGCTGGTTGTTTCTGTATTGTTTGCATAAATTATTATAAGTATTCCACCGTAGAGTATGTTATTGTTGTTTTCTAATTGTATTGGGGTAATTTGGTTTATTTGTCCTGCTTTAAATTGTCCTGTTATATTGAATACTACTACTCCACTTGGGTAATTGTATGTTCCAAATCCTTTGCTGTCACTGTAGTTTGCAATAATTGGTGATTCTTCATCATTTACTTTTAATGTGAAGTTTAAGTATTTATCCCAGTTGTATCCTTGGTAGTATAATACATCTATTATTTTATCATTGTCTAGTTGTGTTGCATCATATATTGCTTTGCTGTCTTCTTTCCAGTTGTAGTAGTTGAATTGTTCAAGTATTAAAGTGTTTTTACCTTCATATTGTCTTTGTGTAGTGAAATTTTCTCCGTTTGTGAATGATTTTCCTCGGTATCCATTGTAGTATGCGTTAATTGTTCCTTCGTATAATGTTTGTGTTGTATCATTGTATATGATTTCTACTTTAATGTCTTTTGAACCTGTGGTAGTTGGATTATATGTTATTTCGAGGGTAGTTTCACCTGTAAAGTTTTCTAAGGTTCTTGTTGTACTTTCATTGTCTATTGTTATGTTTAATGTGGCTGTTGCTGCACTTTGATTATTTGTAATGTTTATGCTGATTGTATTGGCTGTTTCTACAAGTAAGTCTCCTTTGCTTGCAGGAACATCTACATTATTTACAATTACATTTGGTGTTGTAGGATGTTTAACTACAAGTATTGTGCTCATTGCAAATAGGTTGTCATTAATACTTTGTAAGCTTATGAGGTTTGTACCATTAACTATGTTGTCTATGTTTGATTCTACAATGCTGATTCTGGATATATTATTATAATTGTCTGCCAGTGATTCGTATTCTTTGTTGTTGACTATGATTTTGCTGCCATTTGTTTTATCTGCTGCTGCAGATATTGTGTATAATAATGCATCGCCTGCATTGATATTTTCATAATTTGCATATGCTATTGTATTTGTACTATTTGCTCCATATCCACTTGATTCTGGATTCAATATGTCTGATCCTTCATTAATAATAATGTCTGTTTCTTCAGTATTGTTTGCATATATTACTACGAAATATCCTCCGTATAATGCCCGATCATTGCCCTCTGCTAATAGGATTATTGAATTTTCACTATTTGCTTTAAATTGGTTTTTATTAGTCTGGAATACTAAAAGACCGGATGGATAATTATAATTTCCAAATCCTTTTGTATCATTATATTGTGAAATTGATTCAGGCATTGGTTCATTATTTAATACTATTGTCATATTTTCGTTATTTTTTAACCAGTTGTATCCTTGATAGTATAATACATCTATTATTTTACTTTGTTCGGTTATACCATAATCTGCAGTATTGAAAGTGTATTCAGTTTCCTGCCAGTTATTGGATAAATAGAATTCTATTGGAATGATTACTAATGAATTATTACCAGTATAAATATGTTTGGTAGTAATGTTTTGTCCATTGTTAAAGGAGTTACCCATATATCCATTATAATATGCATTAAGTATTGTGGTATTTTCTGTTATACTGTCATCATCATATTTTATTGTTATATTTAATGTTTTTTCTCCAATACTTGTTGGTTCATAAGTGATATTTAAAATTGTTTCTCCTGTAAAGTTTGTTAATTCAAATGTTTCTTCAATATCTTCTATTTTTACTGTTATTTGAGCATTTAATTCTTTTTTATCATTTGTAATATTTATTGATATTATATTTGGTTGATTTGCTAATAAATCACCAGATAAATCGCGGTCTGTAATTGTTTTTGTTTTTATGTTATTGATTGATATGCTGTTGGTATCTTCACCTTTTAAAAGGAGTATTGTGCTGTATGATACTAGATTATCATTTAAACTTTTCATGGATATGATATTTGTATCATTTACAAGATTATCCACTTCAATGTTTGTTAATGCTACTTGTCTTGATGAATCATAATTTGTATTCATTGAAACATAATTTTTATCATTTACACTAATTATACTTCCATTTCTTTCATCACTTGATGCGGAGATTACAATAAGATTTGCTCTTTCAAATTCATCAGTATTTATATTATCATATACTGCATATGATGTTGCAGTTGTACTGTTTGCACCATATCCTGATGAACCTGCACATAAAAGATCACATTCTTCAGTTATTAATATTTTATTATTGCTTGTAGCATTTTCATATATTGCAACAATATATCCACCATATAATGCTACTTGATCATTTGTTAATTTTGTAAATTTAAATGAATTTATAGCGTTTGCTTTAAATATTGGTGTAATATTATATACTATTAATCCTGATGGGTAGTCCCATCCACCAAATCCTTTTCTATCACTATAATTTGCTATAGGATTTACTATTTCATCATTCACTGCTAATTGAATGCTATTAACTGCTACATTAGCATCCCAATTGTATGGTAAATAGAATAATATGTCTCTTACTTTATTTGAATCCATTAATCCTGCAGCGGATGCATCAAAGTTTTCACTTGCATTTGACCAACTAGCATATTGATAATTGCTTATTAAAGCAGTGTATAGATTATAGTTACCTTCATATTCACGTTTAATAGTTAAATTATTTCCATTAGTGTAAGTTTTTCCCATATATCCATTTAGATATGCTTCTAAAGAACCGGTGTATGCTGTTTCGGTTGTGTCATTTAAATATTTGATTGTTACTTCTACATTTTTAGTACCTGCAGTTGTTGGAACATAGTTAAAGTCTACTGTTGTAGTAGTGCCTACATTTTCTACGCTTTGTGTTAGTTCATCATCATCTATTTTTAATGTTACTTCAACAGGACTGTGTTCTTTTTCACTTTTAAGTGTTACTCTTATATTATTATTTGCATTTGCTATGAAGTTATTGCTATTTGATGTTACTGAAACATTTGTAACGTTTATTGGTTCTTCATTATAAGTCATTGTTAATATTGTACCAAAAATTACTAAATTATCTTCAACACTTTGTAATGTTATGATATTTTCATCATCAACTAAATTAGTTACATTATATGTGCTAAAGGACATTTGTTGAGTGTAATTCCAATTATCAGACATTGAACCATATTTTACATCATTTATAAATATATTACTGTCTGGCCAATTAGCAGCACCAGTAACTACATATATTTTACTTGAATTTAAATCAGTAGTATTTATATCATTATAAATAGCATAGGATATTGCAGTAGTACTGTTTGTACCGTATCCTGAGGCTTCTGTATTTAATAAATCGGTTTCTTCTGTAATTTTTATTATTGATGGTTGTGTTGCATTTTTATAAATGGCTATAATATATCCTGTGTATAATGCTAAGTTTGCAGGACCTATTCTGGTAATATTAAATGTATTAGAGTCGTTTGCTTTTAGATCATCTGTAATGTTAAATACTAATAATCCTGATGGGAAGTCCCATTGAGCTCCAAATCCTTTTGTATCATTATATTGTGCTATAGGATTTAACTTATTGCCATTTATTGAAAGTTGATATGTGTTTAATACGTAGTCATAATCCCAATTATATGGCTGATAGTATAACATTTCCACATATTTATCTTCGTCTACAATTCCATAATCGCCAATATTTATTATTGCACTAAAGTTTTCCCAATTAGCACTTTTATAATCATGCACAGGTATGATAGTTAATGAATTTAATCCTTCATATTCACGTTTGGTTGTGAAATTTTCTCCACCAGTAAAAGATTTACCCATATAACCGTTATATTTAACTTCTAAAGTACCTGTGTAGAGAGTTTCAGTGCTACCATTTAAATAATCTATTTCTACGGAAGTATTATATGTATTTTTCTCTTGTGTAACATAAATGAAATTAAAATTCTGTGTAGTGCTGTTTAAATTACTAATGTCTACTGTTTCTGTATAATCACCAATTTTCAAGGTTAATTTTGCATTATCTACTTGTGATCCTTCATTGATTAATGAAACTTGGATGGTGTTTGGAACATATACTAATGCATCTCCTCCATTAGATGATACTCTAATTTTATCTAATTTAACATTGGATACATCTGCTTCTTCTGTATTAGCAAGTACTAATGCAGCAGATATTGTTTTAAAGCTACTACCATACAATCCTTCACCAGGTAGATTTTCAAGTACAATATCTGTGCTTTCATCATATAAATCAGTTATATCCCATACATTTTCACTAAAATAATTTGAGGGTGTCTGAGCATCTAAAGAAACACCATTTACAAATACATCTGATGCTGAGGATGATGTAGAAACCTGAGTTAATATAGCTTGTTCAGGCACTGGTGTGTTTTCAGTTGGAAATGTTGTGGACGTTCCACTATTTGTCCATGCATGTCCTGTGTTAAACCAGTAATTATATTTTTCATCTGAAGATGTTACATTATATGCTGCTAATAATCCAATACATTTGATTTTTGCATCGGCCATTCCCATATCGGTTCCACTATATGTTTGTACATGTACATTTATAGTATCAGCTTTAATATACTTGGCAATGTCATATGATAATAGATAATCTGAATATACTCTAGTTATATTTTCGTTAATTGTGTAAACTGTACCATCTGTACTTGATTGTAGTTGTAAAACTCTATTATTTTCTAGAACTGTTTCATAGGAACCATCATTATCTCCATCTAATGTTACATTTACTATGGCTCCATATCTGTTGTTTGTTCCTTGAACATAAACCATCGTATACAATCTGGCATTATCAACATCTTTTATTGATTGTGTGTATGTTTGTTGATTTTCATCAGAATTTGCTTGATAATTTATATTTGATTCTTCTTTATTGGTTATATTAAACGACACTTCTTCTAAATTTCCACCAGCTCTTTGATTACTATAAGGTGTTTTTTGAACGGCATGGGTATATACCCCACCGTTTACTTCACCTTGTTCTGTAGTAGTTAAATTTTCTGCTGCTACAGCAGAACACATTATCAAAGTAAGTGAAATAAAAAGTACCGTCAGTATCTTTTTATTCATTTTTTCACCTAATTTTCAATAATAGTATTGTAGAAGTGATTAGTAATACATTTTAATAAATTATTATCACTCCTTATTTATTATTTATGGTGTAAATAATATTTATAGTTAATATTTATATTAAAAAAAGTATTACTTTTGGCGTTAAAAATTTGAAAAAAGTAATAAAAAAAAGAAAAGAAAAATAGAGAAATTTGAAAATTATTCTCTTTTATTATAATAACCATAAGCAACTGAAACTAATAACAATAAAACAAAGATAACTGACAATGCACTCATTGCAGAATCAGTAATTGCAGAACCTTTCTTAGATGTCAATAATTTGTGCATTTTACCTGTAGGTGCTGTTGCAGCAGTTTCCATATTGCCACTATCCAAACCTTCTGAATTAATAGTTACTTCACTAACAGTTACACTTTGTGTTTGACTAGAAGTATCCTCTTGTTGAGAACTTTCAGTCGGTGTTTCTTCAGAAGTCTGTGATGTATCTTGCGGATTATCATCAACCTTTTCATTTACCAAATCATTATCTTTGTTGGATACTTCGTTAGTATTATTCATATTGGATGTATCTTTTTGAGTATGATTCGTGGCTGTTGGATTATCTTGAATTTGGGTATTATTTTCATCAGTCACATTAGGATTGTCATTAACATTTGTATCTTCTTTTATCTGCTCATCTGTACTGTTTTTTGTATTTTCATCAACTGTTGTATTGGTATAATTTTCTGTATCATTTGTTTGATTTGTAGGTGTATCATTTGTTTTGTTAGTATCTGTTGTGCTTTGATTATGTGTATTGTTTGTCGTGTCATCTGTTGGGGTTTTTTCTTCCTGTGGATCAGTGTTATTTGAAGTCGTGTTATGGTCATCTGTTGTAATATTATTTATTGGAATAATGTCTGTAGGTGTCTCTGGTGTTGTATTTGTATTATTTGTTGGTGTATTGTTTGTAACAGTAGTATTGTCTGTTTGTTGGTTATTATCTGTGTTGTTGCTGTTGGTTGTTGGTGTATTGTTCTCTGATGTGTTGTTTATAGGTGTTGGTGAGTCTGTATTGTTTGTTGGTGTTGTACTGTCTGTTGGGTTAGTTGTATTTGTAGGTGTTAATGCTGGAGTATCATTTGAAGTATTATTGCTATTGGTATTGTTTATTGGCGAAGTACTATTTGTATTTATATTGCTAGTATTGTTTCCGGGATTTTCACCAGTATTGTTTCCAGTATTTTCTCCGGTACTATTACCTATATTGTCTCCTGTGCTGTTTCCAGTATTGTCTCCTGTGCTGTTTCCAGTAGTGTTTATGCCTTCATTTTCTGTTGTGTTACCTGTTTCATTTGAGGTTCCATTAACATTTCCATTTTCATTATCACTCTCACCATATCCATCTTCAAAGAATCGTTTATCTTGGGTTGCTTGATACAATTTGGCTTTTAACCTAGACATTAAATCTGGATTAATAAATTTCAAAGACCAATCCATCATCAATACATTTCCACAACTACAATCACAACATGCTACACCATTATCTATTACATTTTGAGCCCAAATATTTGCAACTTTTCTTAATGTATCATCATCAGTTTTCCATTTACTTTCATAGGCTGCTGTTAATAATGTTCCTGTCATTGATATCATTGCATAGGAATTATATCCATTATTTAAGAAATCAGTAACACCTAATCCATATTTGTCCTCGATGTAAACACTGACCATATTATCCCAATCTTTATTTGTTACTTTATCGGTAACTGATGCCCAACCATAAAGGTTTGATGCAAATTTGGACATGTAACTAGAACCTGCATAATCTTCTTCCATCATGGATTTAATCCATTGTGGATTATAATATCTTGTATTCATTTCTCTTTTTAAGAACTGACCAATTTCTGTTATGGTGGTGTTTATATTTTCACCATATCTAATTACATTAAAGGATATGTCTTTATTATTAATATAGCCCATAGCATTATATAATCCTCCCCAATAGTCGAAATAATCGTCATTATCTATTACACCATATAAATTCGTATTTCTACTGGTATATAATGATGTGGTTGAATTTAACAATCTTTCTAATACTTTGGAGTTATATGTTCCCCAGTTATTGCTTGAATAAATGTATCCCATACGATTAATGTATTTTAATGCTAAATCTTTCGTATCATTAAATGTCCAGCTTTGTCTAACTGCTTGACTAATTAATGCTCCATAATCACTTTCAGGAGGTGCAAAGATTCGGCTAATTGCAAATTCACCTGCCTGTTCTGGTGTCATGTTAAGTGACATGTAATATTTAAAGTCTTCAATCCAATCTTTTGCAACTGCATTTTCATCTAATGTTTCAGAAGATACTCCGTAATATCCAATACCTTCCATAACAGGATCTATGGCTTCTAATAATTTATCTCCATATTCATCAATTAATGTTTGATTGTTAATGATAGTATTGTAAGAACGTGCTAATGCTATTCTAAATGCCTTATCTAATAATCCTACTTGTCGACTGTATAAATCTCTAAAATTACCATCTAATACAATAACAACATCAATTCTTGTTTTATTATAACCATCTGGCCTATACATATCTTCTAATTCTTCATATTCTGGTGTTTCTCTTAGTTTTTTACCATCTGCTCCGGCACTAGGTGATGAAGACCATGTTGGTTTCATTCCTAATAATCTTAGCACTAATGAAATTAATTGACCGTCATCACGGGCAGTTTCAGTATCCCATATTCCAAGAACTATTTTTCTGGTGTTGTTATCAAGGCTTTTTATTGTAATGTCTAGTAAATCTTTTGATTTTTCATATGCTGATTTGGTTGGCACTTCTGATGATTGATCTTGATAAAAGTTTTTACCTGTTTGAATAGCCTTAGGGTTATTTATTGGATCGCCACCACTGCCTGGTTCAATATAACCTCCATTCAATGCATTCAAGAAGCTTTTAATTTCATTTTCGGTACTTTGTTTTAAATTATTGACATATTCTAATGCTAGTTGGCAGGTTTTCAAAAGACCTTCTGAAGGATTGTCTGTTAAATTATTCAATGTATCATTTAATCCATATCTGATTAAATCATTGACTAATTTTAAACTATTTGTTTGAACAATACTTCTTTTAGAATTACTTAAATTAAGATATTCTTTATTATCTAAAAGGTATGCCATTTCATTAAGGAGTGATGTTGTGTCTCCTGCTTGGTTATATTCATATTCTGAGGATAACATGGAAGTTACAAGTAACGCTATTTCCTCATCGGACCAATTTTGTCCGATAACATGTACACCATATGGATATAATGTACTTGTCAGACTATTTATATAATCATTTACTTCTGAAACTAATTCATCATCATCTAATGATGAGACATTTATTTGCATATCCTTATCATATTCTTCAGATAATATGATTTCACGAATTTCTTGAGCCAATTCTACCCTTTTGTCCTTATCTCCTACTTCATATTCTTCGGTTAATGTATGAATATATGAAAGATTTCCATATAAATTGGTCAATGTCATAGGAGGGGTTAAATGGTCTATGATTACTGCAGATGCTCGACGTTTTGCAGTTAATCCTTCAGATAAACCATCAGTAATGTAGAAGTATATCTGTGGAATTGCACCAGTCATTACTGTGGTAAAATCCGTATCTGAACACAATACCTCTTTACCTGATAACCATTCATGTGTACCATGTCTTCCCATGAACACCATTGCATTATAACCTTCATCTTGTAAATAAGAGTAAAGTGCTAAGTATTGGTAGTGTGGAGGAACTATTGTATTATGGTATAATTGTTCTGCATTTCCTTCCCATCCTCTTTGTGGTTCAGGTGTGATAAATACATTACCATATTGGATACCTGGAAGTACAAAGTATTTTATTCCATCTCTTTCTACTACCATAATATTTCCTGGAAACTCGCCCCAACCAGATAATCCTTCAATATTATAAGTTAAAAATTCTTCTTTAATCTTAAGATATTCATTATAATATGTTTCATTTGCAGTAAGTACATAATTCTTAAGTAATGAAGTTACATTATTGATTAATGGAAGAACTAAATTAACCTTTGTTGCTGGAATTAATTCTTTTATTCCATTATACCAGTCATCAATATTTTCGGTAAAGTTACTGTAGTTTAGTTGCACTGCCATTCTTGAATATTCTCCAATATATGCTACAGGTCCTTCAGATATGGTTAATTTATTGATTTCATCCAATTGATCATACCATAATTTAAACTTAGAAACAGGATATAATAAAACTCCTGGAGTGTCTTTGAGAGCATTTATTTCATCTTCACTCATATTTTCTAAATCTATTTTATAAGTATTATTGTATTGATATCCATAAATTTCATCATATGATGAATTATTGAAGTCCACCATTACTTCTACAAGTCCATTAGCCCAATTTGCAACATTGGTACCTTGTGATAACATCTGTGCAAGAAGTATTGTTGAATTCTTAGGTATGTTTTTGACATTATATCCATTATCTTTAAGTACATTTAATAAATTCAATGTACTTTCAACAGGATCCATATAACTTGCAGCTATGTTCTGTTTTCCTGGTGGATAATTGTAATATAATATTGCTACTTTTTTATCGGAATTTGCTAAATGTTTTAGCAAAGCCCAATTGTATAAACTATTACACAATACTTCAATATTTCCATCATGGGGAACATATCCGCTTATGGATGCTCCTGTATCATTATCAATTGAATATGCATATCCTCCGACAAACGTTGGAGTAACCGCTCCTTGAGCTTCACTAATAGCAATATGCCACCATTTATCTCCTCCTAGCGCACCCAGACCTGTAGTTCCTAAGGTATATTCAGTATTTGATACATAATCTGAATGTACTGCTTTTAATATAGGTATGTTTAATTTTGAGAAGAATGGGGTAACTTTATCAAAGTCAGTTCCACCTAAACCATAAGCTACCATATTTACCATTGCATCAATACGAATCTCTGAATCTAATGTAATATCTTCAAGTCTGCTTTCATTAGTAAAACTTTTTAACATTACTTCTAACTGTTCATTTGTTCCACCATAAGCTACAATAGGAATGACATTTAATTGCATGGATTCAAGTTTGGATATGATTGCATAATATGGTTGTAATTGTTGTGAATCAACATACATTTTACTTTCAATTATTCCAATAGTAGGTCTGCTGGAATTAATATATTCCTTTGCATACTCTTCATATCCATCAATCCAGTTTCCTTCATTATCTATTGTTGAATACCATTTTTCACGATAAATACCATATGTAGGGGTATGTAATTGATTTGGTGGTAATGTATATGTTTTATTGTATAATTTGGAATTCATTGAGTTAAGTAACCATAAAAGCATATTTCTATATCCGTCAACGCTACTTAAATCTTTGTATAATGTTGCTTGGTTGTATAATGTTGGAATGGTACTAATGTTATCTATGTAATCATGTACACTGGAATAATTCAGGCCTCTTGTTGTATTAAAATAATAATCATATAGTAATTCGCTACTAACATTACTTAATTGGGCTATTTTATTTACTCCTCTAATATAAAATGTAGAATTCTTAATTATATTAACAGAACTTGCTGTAGTAGATACAGGTGGTTCTAATATTAAGAAAATCTTATTCAACTTATTATTTATAATATGAGGATTGTCTTTAAGAATATTATTTAATTTTTCATAAACACCGGAACTAATCCATTCGGCTATTACTATATCTGCAGATTCCATATATGATGTCAATTCTTGATTTGACATTGTAACTGCTTGATTATCTGTACGAATCTGTATATCTATTAATCCAGCGTAATCTTCTAATACTGCCTTACTTGCTTGATTAAATGAGTTAGTACCTGAATTATCACTTATGATAAATATGGATAGCTTATTTGGGTTATTGACTATTATAGTATAATTCATCTGATTATTGGTATAATTCATTTCCTTGTCATCATATGTGATAATGATTTCCATTGTGTATAATCCATAATCAGATGGTGTCCAATCCACATTTATTAATTGTGACTGATTTATTTCCAATTGATCTATTTTGCTTTGTTTTATTAGTTTTCTAGATACATCATCAGACATGTATATATCTATTGTAAAGTTATTGGATTTTAAAAGTCCATTATTTGTTATGTTGATTTTGATATTTGTCTTATTCTTCAGTACTATATTATCATCTAATATGATATTGGATATAGTTAAATCTGGAAATCTTGTATATGCTGTATCTGTTGTAATGTTATATCGATTATTTATACGTGAAACTTCTGATACTTGATTATCTTTGTCAATAGTAACAGTTAAGTTTACATTGGTAATATTTTTATTATAATCCACATTAAATACTACTGATTTATGTTCAAATGTATCTAATGAATCTACACTTTCAGTATAATTTTCATCATTTAATGTCAATGTTACATTAAACTCATTTGCTTTTCTTGCTCCAATATTCTCTAAATCAACGATGATTTCATTTTCATTATCGAGGAATATTGAATTATTATATTCATAGTTATTAGGATTTATTCTAACATTTGTCACGGTCAAGTCTGGCAACATATTTGAATTATAGAATTTAACAAGCATTGTTGATGCAAAAATTTTAAAATATGAACCTAATCTTGAATATTCTAAAATATTATTATCAGTACCAACATGATATCTTCTTGTAATATTCCAAGAACAATAACCGTCATATCCTCCTTGTGGTTGGATATTGTCCAAGCTACGTCCATTAAATTTATATGCGGCATTTACACTTGCTAAATAATATGCGGTAAGCTGTGCATCATATACTCTTGAACCGGAATAAACTCCTTGAAATCTTGTGGATGAACTGTAATCATCAATATTAACAACATCATGACCATAATTGATAGTATAATAATACAAATCATAATCATCGTCATCATAAGCAATGAGTAATGTTGCCATTTTAACATTAGCGGTCTGTGATTTAGTTAAGTCAATATGGACATAATTGCCATCTAATTCAACATCATCCGTTACATTAAAATGTATAAGATAGTCACTAGTAACCCTATTTATATTATCATTAATTATTACAGGGCCTTCTGAATTAGAATATGTAGAGCTTAATGTTTCATTTACAAGAGTTTTTCCATTAAATGTCAATTCAATAGGAACAGGATAGTTTCTGTTCATATTGGCCATATATACTGCAACCATTAAATGTGCAGATTTTATCTTAGCATTAGATGGTAATGGTTTGTAAATGTAAGTAACATTTCTATCGTCAAATTTTGTTTCAACATTGTTTTCATGATTATTATAACTAGTTCCTGGTATTGTAGAATCATCCATATTTGTTACATTTTTATTGTTATTGGAAGACGTACTTTTATCTTTTTTATAGGTACTTGAATAATTTATATTCACATTATTTTCATCATATCCAAGATATGAATCAGAATAAAGTCCTCCACTGACTGTTCCGTTATCAATAGTTTCTAAATCTTTACTATTATATTCGGAATCTGCATAAACATTGGTTGTACATGCTAGGATGATTATACAAATACAAATTATTAATAAATATTTTTTATCATTAAATAAATTTATATTCATAATATCCTACTCACATTAAGTATCTACCATAACTAATTGGTTAGTTTTTGGATCTTTATAAACAACACCTACTTGTGAATATCCTGAACCTGAACTATCACTTTGAGCAATGTTGTTTGGAATTTCCTGTCCTTCTTCAACATTTACCAGTTGAGTTTGAGGCTGTGACTGTGGGGATTGGGACTGTACATCCATAATTCCTGTTGATGTAATTGCAAGTATTAAAAATCCTACTGCTAATACTAACATAATGTCAACCATATTAACTAAACTAGCTGTAGGGTCTTCCTCTTCATCATTAAGAAATGATGTGGTACCTTTTCTAATCATTTTTAGCCTCCAATATTGCTTCACTAATAGTATAAATTAAGCTAATGTCATTATTATACCACATTTTTCTAATTTTAGAAATAACATAAGATACTAATGAACATGTTAATCCTACTGTTGTAGTGTTAAATGCAATTATTAATTGTGATGATAATGTTGCTATATCACCAGTTCCTAAAGAAGCAAGTCCAGGACCTAATGGAATTAAAGTACCTAGTAATCCACAACCAGAACTAACTCTTGTTATAATTTCTGTTTTTCTTAAAGTCTGTGCATATTTATATTCTTCATTTTCAATAATTTTGCGAATATATGCCTCTTTTGTATTTGGTTTTAAATTATCAATATTAGTAATTTTTATTAATATTTTTTTAATATTGTTGTTTAATTTACTTTCATTAATTATTTTAATAATCTGTTCTGAATTTTCTGAATCATTAATACTATTAATAATATTATCTAATTCTTTGTCTGATAGTTTAACACGATGTGAATATTCTGCTAAAACACCACCCAATTGAATTAAAACTAATAATATGAATATTACTAATAATATTAACACTGGAATAATTAGACTTTCTGCTATAACATTTATTATAGTAGTTAATATTCCACTTGCAGTTATTGCTGCCATATTATCACCATTAATTTAAATAATTTGTTTTTGATTCAATGTAGTATACTAGTATAATTACTAGAGCCAGCACTCCAAAAATACCCAACAATTCATAAGGTATATTAAATGAAAATGAATCATAATTATCTAATAATGCCCTGCTTAAATTTGGTAAAATACTCATTGCAATTAAAAAATATAAACCTACAAAGATCATAAAATTTCCAAGTACCACAG
Organism: Methanosphaera stadtmanae; assembly: GCA_015062825.1. Taxonomy (GTDB): domain Archaea; phylum Methanobacteriota; class Methanobacteria; order Methanobacteriales; family Methanobacteriaceae; genus Methanosphaera; species Methanosphaera stadtmanae_A. The sequence continues at coordinate 56,173 of SUTR01000002.1, read as the reverse complement.
GGTATGGTTTATTTATTTTTTGCACGATTTTTTCAGATAAGAAATAAAATATTACAATCACTAACATCAATAAAAATGCTGATAGACTACCTAATAATAAAGTTGATATACTTATTATAGGTGCTATAATAATTATTGAACCAAGTATTGCGGCTATACAACAAGGACATGGTACAATTAAAGCTAAACAGGTTGCTGTTGCATGATCTTTTTGATTTGATTTCCAATCTTTTATTGTTTTAATACCTGTTATGAAAATGATTATGGCCATTAATCCAAAAAGTACATAACTATATTGATTGATTATTTGATATAATGAATCTGTGTATGGTTCACATAGTACTGATAGAATAATTATGCTAATTGCATTAATTAGGGATATTAAAAGTACTTGTTTTTTTGTTATACCAGCAAAACCCATAGCCATGCCTATTTTTATTCCAAAAATTAGTACAGCAGACAATATTCCTAATTGCCATAACATTTCTAACATAGTAACACCTCCAGTATTACTTTTTTTAGTATAAACCTACAATTTGTAATACTTTATACTAATTTTTTCATACAGTATATTTTATTATAAATAGTTAATATATTTTGTTAATATTTTTTTTGTTTAATTGCTTGAATGATAAGAAAATGGAATTTATTTTATAATATTGTGTTTTTATTGGCTTAAATTTTCAATAAACTTATAATAATTAAATATGGATATGTAAAAAAAAATAAATAATGGAATTTGATTATCATATTAACAGTAAATAGTTGGTATGGGAAAAGGAGTTATATCTCATTTTTTTAATTATTAACTATTCTGATACTATGAGTCCAAAGAAAACTAATAATAATAGGAAATAAAAACATATTATCCTCCAATAAGACATACAAACAATTAATCAAATATGCATTATATGACTAAGTAATATCATATGATTTTTCATATTTTTATTCTATTTTTTTAATATTGGCTTGAATTCAATAAATTTCTTTTAATAATGTGATGTTCTTTAAAATACTATTTATATGATGATATTTTTTAACAATCTTCATTTTAAAGAAAATACTTATATTATAAACTAAATATATTAGTTATAGTGATTTGATGGTTAAATTATCGATTGTATTGGTGGTCATGAATAAAATAGATAAAAATAGTATAAACAATACAATTTATTCGATAAAAAATCAAACTTTTCAGGATTTCGAAATATTATGTTCAGAATCTGTGATGGATTATGTTAATATTGAAAAATTGTTATATAATAACAAGATAGAATTCATCCCTACTTTTGAAGATGATTCAAATATATATCTAACTAGGTCATTAAAACAATCAAATGGAAACTATATTTATTTTATGAGAATAGGTGATGAATTTTCAAATACGACCATTTTATCAAATTTAATCAAACAATTAGAAAAAAATAATTCTCAACTTATTCAATATAAAAAGACAAATAACAAAGAGGACTATCCAAAAAATTACAGAGAAGACCTGATAAATATTCATAATGCCGGTATGTTCTATGAAAGCGTATTCCTAAGGGATTATTTAATAAATTCTCTTGATTTTGAACAGATAAAAAATATTCCCTACTATGAATTAATCTTATTGACAGACATCACATTAAATATAGAAAACTATATCTTAACTAATAAAAAAAATCACGTCAACCGATACTGAAGAAAAAATTAAAGAAATAACTGACATCACGGAATATCTAACAGTAATATCACAAATTACTAAGAAACTATTGGAAAATAATAAAACCGAATACATAGACTTATTATCACAGAATCTACAGGAAATTAATTTTAACAAGATAAAAATAACTACTGAAGATGAATTAATTCCTATAAAAGAGAACATGACAAATATTAATAGGTTAATAAGTAAAGAAGACAATGCTTTGGCATATTATTATTTTAATAAGTATTTCAGATACATTATTGATGTTTTATATAATAATATTCATGAATTTGACATTTCAATATCTATAATCATTCCCACATATAATGTTGAAAACTACATTCATGATTGTATAAACAGCATATTAAATCAAGAAATGGATGATATAGAAATAATATGTGTGGATGATCTCTCAACTGATTCAACAAGAGATGTATTAAATTATTATTCACAAAAACATTCCAACATATACTGTTTTCATATGAAAGAAAAACATGGTTCGGGTGGATGTCGAAATTATGGATTAAAACAGGCAAAAGGGAAATATATCTACTTTATGGATTCTGATGATTGGATAGATCCAAATTCTTTAAAAAACATCTATGAAATGGCTCAAACAAATAAGACACAAATTCTAATGTTTAAAAATCTTAATTATATGAGTGAGCATCATGAATTTGATAAGGGGAATTATTTTGTCATGGAACATCTTACATATTATCTTAACAGATTATTCAGTATAGATGATATTAAACGAAATGATTTATTCAAATTTAATGTAGTTCCATGGAACAAACTATATCTCAAATCATTTTTAGATAATATAAATGTAAAATTTGTGGAAAAGTTAATTCATCAAGATGAACCATTTTTTTATGAAACCATGATACATGCAGATAGAATTTATTTCATTGATGAATATTATTATAACTATCGTAAAAGAGACACTTCCATAACACAGCTTGCAAATAAAGTAGAACTGGGCACAATTCAAATAATCGAATACATATTATTGGTATTTAAAAAAAATTCAATATATTCTATTTATAAAAAGGAATTATTAAAATATCTATTTAAAATCTTTTGCAATAAATATAGTTTTATCAATGAAGAATTCAAGGAAGAATATTTCATCAAATCAAAGAAAATGATAAATAAATTTAGAAATGAGTATAAAATGGATGAAGATTTAAATATCTATTTAACGGGATTACATAAAAAATTTTATGAATCAATAATGCTATCAGAGGATTACCAGACATTTAAAAAAAATTACCAAAAGAAATAAGGTGTTTTAGATGATTGATCGTATTAAGGAAATAATATTAAATAGAAGTAAAGCATATGTATTTTATAAAAATTCATATGAAGAATTGGTAGAAACTAATAGAAAAAACACTTTATTACTAAGAAATAATAGATTTCAAATATACCATAAAAATCAGGAAATAAATAAGCTAAAGAAACAAAATGATAAACTCACTTATCTGGAATCTGAAAATGCAAATCTTAATTCCAGAATAAAGGAATATGATAAGATAGGTGATATGGTTAATTCTGTGGAGATTCAGAATAAACAGTTGAATGATACCATTAAACACCTTGAATCTGAAAATAATAATCTTAATTCTAGAATGGTAGAATATGATAAGATAGGTGATATGGTTAATTCTGTGGAGATTCAGAATAAACAGTTGAATGATACCATTAAACACCTTGAATCTGAAAATGCCGATTTAAAGTCCAAGATAAACGAATATGATAATATAATAGAAAAAATAAGTAACTTGGAGAATCAGAATAAACAGTTAACAGATACAGTCGCTGTGATAAATAAACAAAATGAAGCATTGTTAAAGGACAATGAGGTTAATTTAGAAAAAATTCATTACTTACAAAAACAAGCACAATATAACAATATAAAATTAGACAGTAACTATAATAAATATGAGTATCTGTTAACAAATAATAACGCTCAATTGTTAGAGAAAATTCAATTCAACAGTAAACAATACTTAATGACTATAATAATACCTGTATATAATACTCAAAATTATATTGAAAAATGTTTCCTGTCCATATTGAATCAAAGCATATTTAACAAGATAGAAATAATATTCGTAGATGACTGTTCAACGGATAATAGTTTAAATATACTCATAGAATTAAAAAATAACTATGATAATATAAAAATACTCAGTACTGATAAAAATAGCTTGTTTGCTGGAAGACCTAGAAATAAAGGCCTTAATTATGTATCTAGCGATTATGTATTGTTTTTAGATTCAGATGATGTCCTGATTCAGGATGCCTGTGAAATATTACTCAATAAAATAATAGAACATGAAGCCGACATGGTATTTGGAACACATTTGATTGAAAGAGATTCAACGCAAGACAAAGAAAAATATGAACTAGAACATGTGATAATACCTGAATTAATGAAATACTATGAAGCATCTGAAGAATTAATAATAAATGATGTTAGGGATTATCCATTTATCCTGAAAGAATATTCCGTTACCAATAAACTATTCAATGTACATTTTATCAAAGAAAATAAAATAACATTTCCTGAATATATTCCGGCAGAAGACAGTTATTTCCTATTTGATGCAATGGTCAATTCTAAAAAAACAGTATTCATACCAAACTGTATCTACAACCACAATTTAAGAAGAAATAAAGATAAGAATCCATCAGTATCATACATTTCAAATCATTCAACAAGAATGGGTAGATTAAAATCATATAATATGATGTACAAAATTAGCAAGCAAAAGAATATTGAAAATATTTTCATAGAAAATGTATTATATAGTAAAATTATGTATATGCTAAGGTTAAATGTATTTAATCAAAAAATACCCTTTGATGAATATGTTGAAATATTTGATGAGGGATATCCATTATTTAAAGTATTGCTTAATAGAAATCTATGTCCTGATTCATATAATGAATTATTTGCTAAGATTGTAAATAGAGATTATGAAGATGCAATGGAAATCTGTAAAACATTTAATTAATTCTATGTTTAATCCGGGATTAGCTGTTGTGTTATTACATTAGTTATCCGAATTTCATTATTATTACTTGAATTAAATAGGAATCTACAAGTTCGACTTCCTGAATTTGATTGTGATTTCTCCATTCTCATTTTCATTCCATTCAATTATGTCTCCTTCTTCTAGGTTGTATTTTTCTAGGAATGTTGTTGGTATTATTGTTTCTAGTTGTGGGTTTAATCTAGTTTCTATTTTCATAATTATTCACTTCAGAATTGTATCCTATATAAAATTAGTTTGGGTGTTTATTTTAATGAGTAATTTTAAATAGTGCTATTGTTATAAATATTAATTGTATCATTTAATGATACAAATATATTATGGGCTAATAGCTCAGCTTGGTAGAGTGTCGCCTTGGCATGGCGGAGGCCTCGGGTTCAACTCCCGATTAGTCCACTATCTTTTTTTCTTGATATGTCTTATATATTTCATCTACAATTAAATCAATAAGATTATCTGTTTTTAATGGATTATTGTTGTGTGGCTTTTCAAGTAATGTTTTACTTAGTGTAATTATTTCATCAAGGCTTGTTGAACGATTCATTAATCCCTTGTTGATATAATAATTATCTACAGATAATTGTCTTCCGGGATAGCAGGATATTACTGGTGTTCCAAGTAGTGCTGCTTCTCTGTTCATTGTTCCTCCAGCTCCTATTACCAGATCTGCCTTTTTCATAAGACTAAATGTGTCTACAGGTGTCTTTATTATATGTACATTCTCAATATCATCAAATATTTCTCCCTGTGTTCTGAATCTTGGAATGATTAGTATGTCTGCTGTCTCTTTAAGTTCTTCAACTATTGGTGTTAATACTGATTTTGTACAATCTGCATCCAGATATGATGCAAGTGAAGGTTCTGGTCTCATAAGTATTATCTTATCATTTTTCAATTCCAATCCCAGATCTTCTAGTATGTTTGGATTATACTCAAAGTCTTCAAGATGTGTAACCTCACAGGTACCATTGTATCTTATGATATTATTTGCATCTGCTCCAAATTTTATGGTATTCCATACATCAAATATTTCTGGTATTATCAGTTTACTAGTTAATGGGAGTGTAAGTTTGTTTGCAGCTATTGCATGTTCATTGTCTAATATGAAAATATTAGGTATTCCAAGTCCAAATGCTACTCTTGGCATTTCTATTGAATGTTTGGATATTGCAATATCAACGTCTTGGTCTTTTATGAATTGGGATAGTTCATATGCACGTTTTGTACTGGATAGTAGTTTTTCTTCAAGTGTTACTCCATGATCCCCAATGGATATGTATTCCTGATTAAAAATCTCAAGCAAGTCATGTATGTTTGAGAAGTCACGTGCAGTTATCAGTACTTCATGTCCATCTGCTTTCAGTCTTTTTATTATTCCATTAAAGAATCGTACATGGGGTGCGTTTACAATATCTATCCATACTTTCATTTTTATCGCCTTTTTATTTAAAAAAAAAGTTAAAGATGTGGGGGGTTAAGTTAATAATCTTATTTTTCATCTTTGAATTTTCTGAATAGGTCTATGATTTCATCTACTCCTTCACCAGTTTTAAGGCTGCATTTTACTACTGGAATGTCTGGGTTGATTGTGTTTATGTCATCTACCATTTTATCAGCATCTGCTCCTACAGCTTCTGCCAAGTCAACCTTATTTACTATTGCCATGTCCGCTGTCTTAAAGATCATTGGATGTTTCTCTGCAGTGTCATCTCCTTCGGTTACACTAATTATTACGCATCTTACATGTACTCCTAGGTTAAAGTCTGCAGGACATATGAGATTTCCAACATTTTCAATGAATAAGACCTCTGCATCATCAAGGGGTAGATCTTCTAGTGCATGTCCTACAAGGTGTGCATCAAGGTGGCATTCTTTACCTGTATTTAATCCTTTTACAGGTACATTTTTTGCCTCTATTCTTTTTGTATCAAATTTACTCAATATGTCTCCTGCAATAACTGCAATATCTTCATCCATCTTTTCTACAAGTACTTCAAGCAGTGATGTTTTACCAGAACCTACAGCACCTACTAAATCTACTGCAAATATTCCTTTTTCATCTAATGCTTTACGATTTTTATAAGCTAACTTATCATTTGCTTGTATAATATCCTGTTCCACTTCAACACTTGCTACAATATGCATATTATTCATCCTCTTTTTCTATTTTTATCGTTTTAACATTACATTCTTGTCCTTTTATTACATGTACTTGTGTATTTTCACATTCTGGACATCTTGCTACAGCCATTAAATGGTCCTGATTTTCATCAGATTTTGATTCTCCCTGGAATCCACATGATTCACATTCTATTTCTATTGGAATCATGTTAATGATTATTTCAGCATCTTCTAGCATTGTGTCTTCGCTTAGAATACTCATCATAAATCTAAGTTGTTCAGGGTTGAGCATAGTCATATCCCCTATTTCCAAGACAGCTTCTGTTACCTTTATTGCATCATTCTTTTTAGCAGTATTAAGTATAGCATCTACTATACTGCTTGCCATAGCTAATTCATGCATGTTTAAACTCCATTGTTATAAATATTCTTTTTCTTTTTAAAAAATTATTTTTTTTTATTTCAATTATTTTATCACTATTATATATGTCATTATATTAATATTATCTTTATTCTTATTACTATTCTACCCCTAAAGTATGATATGGTAAATATATATTTTTTTTTTAAATTCTTTTTTTCATTTGAAAGATAAGTGATTTTCTGTGATGTCACTCATAATTAAATGGATTTCTTATTAAGATAAATTGGAAAAAAGTACAGATATCTTATTAAACAATTTTCTAATTTATAAATACTATTATATTTGGTTATTTGTTTCTTTCCAAGCTTGTTTAAATGAAATGAATATTTTAATGTCTATAATTATTTATGGCAAATGGTATATGCTTCGATGTTTTGGAATTCATAATATATTTAATATAAAATTATTTAGTCTATGAACATCATAATTATAATATAATTAGCTTTTAAAATTTTTTTAAAATACATCATATTAGGAGAGAATTAATTATGATAATTGGAGGATCTGCTTCACAGGCTCTTGCTGGTGAAGTTGCAGAAAAATTAGATGAAAAACTATGTCATGTTGAAACAAAGAAGTTTCCGGATGGAGAAAGATATTATAGGATTAAGGATGAAATAGCACCTGATGAAAGGGTAATAGTTGTACAGTCAACAGGTTATCCTCAAGATGAAAATATGATGGAGTTGTTCTTCATATTAGACACACTTAGCGATATGAATGTTGAGGATATAATCGTTGTATCACCTTATCTTGGATACAGCCGTCAAGAACGCAGATTTAAGGATGTTGAATGCATATCTGCTAAGGCTACTGCAAGACTAATTCAGGCAATGGGTGCAAAAAGAGTAATCAGTATAAATTTACATGAACAGAGCATATGTGACTTATATGACATACCAGTAGATAACCTATCTGCAATGCCTGCAATAGCTGAATACATTGCTCAAACAACAGAGGACAAACCAGTAGTACTAGCACCAGATAAGGGTGCGATAAACTTTGCAAAGGAAATAGCTGAAGTATTGGATACTGATTATGATTATCTTGAAAAGGTAAGGTTATCACCGGAAGTCGTTGAGACCAAAACAAAAAATATATCCATAGATAATAGACGTGTTGTTATAATTGATGATATCATAAGTACTGGTGGAACAATAGTTAATGCTATTGAAATACTAAAAGAACAAGGAGCAACAGCAGTGGATGTATACTGTGTACATCCTGTACTTGTAAATGATGCTATTTTAAAAATCAATGCCGCAGGTGCAGATAACCTTCAGGCAACAAACACACTTAAAAGTGAAGTTTCAGGAATAAGTGTTGCACAAACAATAGCACAACACATTAAATCCCTATAAAAATCTTCTTTTAACCTCCAATCATTTTATCTTTTTTTGATTTTGAATGACAATTGTAATTCAATTATGCTGATGTTTTGTTGATGAATTCTAACATGTAATTTACAGTCTGGTTGATTTGTTCATCTTGTGAAATACCTGCAATACCGTCCTTATTTTGTTTTCCATAGAATCCAAACTGGGCATGATTTGCTCCATCAATTATAATCTCATCCAATTCTCCTTTAATGTATTCTTTTGATTCTTTGAGATTTTTCTTATTTAACACATTGTCATTGGTTCCATATACCATTAATACCGGGGTTGTAATATTGCTATTTGGATATGATGCAACTAATATAATTCCCTTCAAACGATTAGAGTTGCAGGATGCATAATCTGATGCGACAGTTCCTCCAAGGGAATGGCCTGATATATACCAGTTGTTATGATGGTATGAGTCATTACTTATTATTTCATCTGCACGGTCCTTTCCAAAAAATGCAATATTAAATGGCATCTCCACTAGGAAACAATCAACTCCATTATTTGAAAGATTCATCAACAAGGGCATATATGCAGTATACTCTACCTTTGCACCTGGATAAAATATTAATGCAGAATCGTTGCCTGGTCCATCAAGATAATAACCATTGTTTATCTTTTCTACTGTTATGTTTTCATTTCCTTCAAGATAATGGGCAATACTGCTTTCTGCATGATAATAATCATTAACATAATATACACCAAATCCAATTGAAACAATCAATAAAGCTAGTATTATACATAAAACTATTTTTATCTTCTTATTCATAGTATATTCCTTCGAGTTTATTTGTTATATCTTTTTTTAGATATTTCTATGTGGTTGGTTAAAAAAAGGGAAAAAATAGGGGAGTTTAGTCATATCTTGAATAGTCATCATAGCTGTCATAATCATCATAGTTATTGTATTGATGACGCTTGTTGTTGTAATTGTTGTTTCTATGATTATTGTTGTTATAATTATTATAATCATTGCGTCGGTTGTTTCTATAGTTTGGTTTTCTGTTGTAATTTGATTTGTTGTAGTTTTGATTGTTGTAATTGGAATGGTTGTTGTATTCTCCACGACGTGGATTGAACTTTTTATTTGGATGATTTTTTCTAAATCTGTGCTTGTTACTGTAGTTTTTCTTCTTATCAAAGTTTGTATTATGTCCCTTGTCAGAGTTTTCTCTTGGTTTTGCAGGTTCTATATGTACATGCTTATTTTCAATATGTGTTTCTCCCATGAAACGGTAGAAGTCACTAGCATTTGCTGTTGGTATTTCAACAAATGAAAAATTATCAAATATGTCAATGCTTCCTATTTGATGACCGTTAAGGCCTGTCTTTTCATGGATTGCATTAATTATAACAGACACTGTCATGTCCTGTTTTCTACCTACTGTCATAAAGAATCTTACAAATCCTTCATGTGCCTGTGTATCACCAAATTCTTCTTCTGCAATCTTGCCTTCATTAATTATTTCTTTAAGAAGTGTTGCTGCTATGTCAATTGAGTTGTATTCTTCTTCTATGAGTTTTTCTATGATGTATATTTCCTTGGATATGTCTTCTGTATTGATTTTGGTTTTTAGCTGTTCTATAAAGTTGTCTTTTTTGACTTCCTCTACATCACTAAGTGATGGAATTGGTGCCTGTTCAATCTTGGTTTTTGCATATCTTTGAATATCTCTTAGTTGATATATTTCACGTCCTGATACAAAGCTAAATGCTTTACCTGTTTTTCCTGCACGACCTGTTCTTCCAATACGATGTACATAGTATTCATTGTCATTTGGAATGTCAAAGTTAAATACTGCTTCCACTCCACTTACGTCAATTCCACGTGCTGCTACATCAGTTGCAACTAGTATCTCCAGATTTCCATTCTTAAATTTACCCATTACGCGGTCTCTTTGATTTTGTGTTAGGTCTCCATGTAATCCATCGGCTAGATATCCTCTTATTTGCAGATGACTTACTAATTTATCCACCTTTCTTTTTGTATTACAGAATACTAATGATAGGTCAAAGTCATTAAGGTCAAGAAGTCTTGAAAGTAGTTCTAGTTTCATGTCCTCCTTGACTTCAAAGTATTTCTGTTCTACATCGGGAGTTGTTAGTTCATGTTGGGTAACCTTAACTATTTCGGGATTGTTCTGGTATCTTTTGGATAATTGCAGTATTTCATCAGGTAATGTTGCACTGAAGAGTAAAAATTGTCTTTCATATGGTATGTCTTCGACTATATATTCTATATCTTCTCTAAAACCCATGTCAAGCATTTCATCTGCTTCATCTAATATGACTGTTTTAACATTTGTAAGATCTATTGTTTTACGATCTATATGATCCATTACACGTCCTGGTGTTCCTATGATTACTTGTATTCCTTTATGCAATGCTTTGATCTGTCTTTCTATTGGCTGTCCACCATATACTGGTAGTACATTTATCTTTGGAAGGTATGTTGATAGTTTTCTTAATTCTTCTGCTACCTGTATTGCTAGTTCTCTTGTAGGACATAGGATAATTGCCTGTAATCTTTTATCATTGCTGTCGAGATTTTCAAGAAGAGGTATTCCAAATGCTGCTGTTTTACCAGTACCAGTCTGTGCTTGTCCTGTCACGTCCTTATGTGCTAATATCTTCGGTATTGCTAGTGATTGGATGGGTGTGGCTTCTTCAAAACCTATATCTTCAATTGCTTTCTGTATTTCGGGTGATATGTTTAAATCTTTAAATTCTAATTTTTCCATAATAATTCTCCAACGGTATAAATTTCTATTATATCTATTTTTATAATTTAATACGGGCGTATTATGCTCTTTTTAATTAATTCTATTTTTATTGTTCTTTGTTGGAATTTTAATATCTTTTTTAGTTGTAGTTTTAATTTTTTCTTTTAAATTTTGCTATTATGAAATATAAATATTTTATAATGTAATAATATCTTTTTTAAATAGTATATATTAGTATCTATTTTTTTTGTTTAATAATAATTTATAACTATAATCATTACAGTTGAATTGATATTTCATGAAATCATTAAAGATTTCTGAGTTTTAAATAATCTCTATCATATATAATCCTATTTTTAAAGAATATATCCCCCCATTTTCTTTCCATAACTTTAAATGTATCAAAGTTGAAATTATTTATAAACAAGATATAAGGTGATTTATGATGGATAATCAGAATTATTGCCAGTCATGTGGAATGCCAATGACTGATGAATTATATGGAAACAATAAGGATGGCTCAAAAAGTGAGGATTACTGTAAGTACTGTTATGAGGATGGTGAATTTACACAGGACTTTACAATGGAAGAGATGATAGAATTCTGTATTCCACTCACAGTTGAAAATACTGATATGGATGAACAATCAGTAACTGTAATGTTAAACAAGTTCATTCCACAACTTAAACGTTGGAAAAAATAAAAAAAAAATAATGGAGAGGAAAAATATTTATCAAATTTTTTTTTCTTCTTTAAATTTATTCTTATATTATTTTGTAATGGTTAATGTCTTATTGTCTTCAAATCTATTATACTCCGCAGTTATAAGTACTGCTGTAATGGTATATGATTTGGATTTATATGTTGAAGGCAATGTATATTCAATGCTAGCTACATTATCTGTTAGTTCTACATAGATTACTTTTCCATCAGCATCTTTAACACTTTTTCCATTAATCTTAAAGACTACTTTGGAAGAGTTTAATTGATTGCCATTATCATTAACTGTTGCCTTTAATGTAATTGTATCTGCTATTTTTGCTGTGATATCTTCAGTTGTAATTGTTGGTTCTGCCTGAGTAATTGTCATATTCTGTTTTTGGCTTCTTAATGCATTTTGCTGTACTGATCCAGAGTATACTGCTTCTATTGTAATAGCTGCTTTATTCCAGCTTTGTGGTACAGTATAGTTTTCTATAGTTGCAATTCCATTTACTACTTTTGCATAGATTACTTTGCCATTTTCGTCTTTAAGTGTTTTACCATTTACCTTAAATACTACTTTACCCTTATTAATTTCAGTTAATGTTTCATTTACTGCAGTGATTCTGGCGGTAATGTTGATTGTCTGATTTACCCTTGCATTTATATCATCAACTACCAGTTCAATAGGCTCAACTGTTATGTTGATGCTTGTAGAAGCAGATTCTTTTCCATTGGTAAATGTCACAGTCAATTCTTTATCTCCACTAGTGGTTGGTGTGTAGGTTAATGTTTTTTCATCACTTGTTACTGTTACTTGTCCGTCTGTTATTGTTATGGTACCGTTTACTTCTTCATCATTGTCATTAGTTACTATTACTGTAATGTTTGATGTTTTGTTGACGATTAATACATCATCTATTGTTATGTTTTTAATTTCTATATTGATTGGTGGCTCGATTGCTTCATTGTTTATTATGTGGTCTGAACTGTTTGATTTGAGGAATATTGCATCGTTACCTGATGTGTTATTTGTTAGTAGGTAGTTGTCTGATATGTTTAGTCTGGATATTGTGGTGTTTACTATGATTGCATATTCATTATCGGTTGTGATGTTGTTGTTTGTTATGTTAACATTTTGATTGTAGTTTCTTGATCCTAGGATTACTTGATTGGTTATGTTATTGTTTGATAATGTTAATGTGTTTGTTCCGTTGAGGTATACATTTCCATTTATTTGATTGTTATTTATTGTGATGTTTGCAGGTGCATTATTTCTTGAGCTGCCTTTTACAGTTATGTTGTCGTTTATTGTACAGTTTTCTATTGTAATGTTTTTTATGGAGTTTTGTAGGAGTACTTCATCTACTGTTTGATTTGTTACTTGAACATTATTTATTGTCACCTGAAGTTGTTTAATGTTGTTGTTTTCTAATACCACATCCTCCTTACATAATCTTACATAACCGGTAACAGTGTTATTTATTAAACTACTTCCACATGGTGTATTGATGTTACATCCATTAAATGTATTGTCTATGATGGTTATATTAGTATAATAGTCAGGTAAACCTTGCATATTATTTATTCCCATTCCTGTATAGTTTATGGTATTGTTTCTTATGATATTGTTTGAACCACTTATGGCAATTCCATAACATATACTTGCAGCTGTATCCGGTCCTATCATAATATTGTTTTCTACTGTATTGTTTACATTTACTATTGAAAAGTCTGTTTGTCCAGTTTCATTAGTTGGAGTAGTATCCAGATTGAATGTGTTAAAGTAGAATAAATTTCCAACATTTCCAATACCAATTATTCTATTGTTACGTATGATACAGTTATTTGCCCATGAAAGAGCCATACTGGTACTTCCACCATTGTTTTTTGTGGATATTGTACTGTTTTCCACTGTAATATAACTTGAATTCTCACGTATTGCAGTTTGACCTACACCACTACCAACAGGCCTATCTTCCACAATGGCAGATATATTATTTATAGTTACATGATTTGCATTCTTAATAAATATCTGAGTATTATAGAAGTATATTCCACTTACATTGGTATATGATCCACCATTAATTATTGTAAATGATGTGACAGCCGCTGCACCACTTAAATCTCCAGAAGTTGTATTTACACATACGTATGCATCATTGGTTGATGTTATGATATTAACCGGTTTGTCAATAATCATTGAGAATTCTTCACCAAGAAAACTTCCCTGGAAATCCAAAGTATCACCTGGTGATACCTCATCAGTAAGATATTCATCTTTAAAGTATGTGCTAAATGTTTGATTGTTAATTACAATCGTCTTATCTGTCTTTATATTTTTATCTTCTATTTGAATATCTTTATTTGTAATGCCCTCTTCTATATTATCAGATTTAGCAATATCTGATTCATCTGTATATATAGCTGAATTTATGTTGTTTTCTTTAACTGAATTATCAAAATCATTTGAAGAATCAATTGTTTGATTGTCAATTGCTGAAACTGCTGATAATCCAATTATTAAAAGCATCATTGTCATTACAAACAAAGTAATTTTTTTGTTTGACATAATAATTTCACCATAATTTTTAATACCTTTAAAATTATCTATAGTTAAATTAAAAGTATTTGAATATTAATATATATCTAAAAAGAATTTAATATAGTTTATATCATTTAAAATAGAATATTTTGATATTTTAAGTTCTAAAAGTTAAAAATAATTTATTTTTTATTAAAAAAAGCTTTAATGTATACTGTAAAATGTATTATACTGTTATTTTCTATTTATTTATTTTAGATTAAAATCTATGATGTTTATAATAATTTATGAAATCTAATATTTATTTTTATTAAAAAAATGATTGGATAATCTATGTTTATTAAATACTCAAAAAATAAATTAAAAATTTAAAAAAAAATAAAAGTTAAGTGGATGTTATTAGTTTCTTGTAGCTTTTGGTGGTATTATGTCTGATGCATTTGGTATTATATCTTTGATTTTATCTATTTTGTTTTCTTTGAGGTTTTTGATGAATGCATCTTTTTTAGGTCCTACAAGTGCATGTTCAAGTACATCTGTAAGGGTATCCACTGGTATGATTTCAATTTGGTCAACATATTTCTTCTCGATAAGCACATCGTTAAGATTGCTTGATGGAATAAGTACCTTTTTCATACCGGATTCTGCTGCCGCTTCAATTTTATATGTTGCTCCACCAATTGGCAATACAGTTCCACGTACACTAAGTGAACCGGTAAGGGCAAGTGTCTGATCGATAGGGATGTCTTCTATTGCCGAGATGATTGCAGTTGCCATTGATACACTTGCACTGTCACCTTCGACTCCATCATATGACTGTACAAACTGGATGTGTATGTCATAGTTGGATATATCTGTTCCAATGCTTTTCTTGATAATAGCACCTACATTCTGTACTGCTTCTTTAGCAATATCTCCTAGTTTACCTGCTGCAATGATTTTTCCTTCTTCTTTACTTTGTGATGGTGCTGCTTCTGCTGCAATTGGAAGTACGATTCCACTTGAATTTCCGATTACTGCCAGTCCATTGATACATCCAATCTTGGATCCTTCATTTGAAAATACACTGTATTCTTTTCTTTGTGATATGTATCTGTCTGCTATTTGTTGTTCAAGTGTTCTGGATTGTTTTTTAGCTTCAAATACATGGTCTACAGTTACTTCATTTGCATTTTGTTCTACTGCAACATCTCCGGCTGCTCTGACAAGTCCTCCAAGATCTCTCAGTTTAAGTGTAAGAGCATCTTTTTTACCTGCACGACGTTGTGCTTCCTTAATTACTTCTGCAACTGCTTCTTTGCTGAAATGTGGTATTCTTCCATCATTTTTTACTTCTTGAGCTACGAATTGTCCTAGTTTTTTACGGTTTTCTGGTGTGTCTTTCATTGAATCTTTCATGAATACTTCATAACCGTATCCTCTTATTCTTGAACGTAATGCGATATGCATGTCTTTTAGCACTTCAAGGTTACCTGATGCTACTAGTACAAAGTCACATGGTACTGCTTCTGATCTTACCATTGCACCACTGCTGTTATCACTTTGTCCTGTTATCTGGTATTTGTGTTCTTGCATTGCAGTTAGGAGTTCCTGTTGTGTTTTCATGGTCATTGTTCCGATTTCATCTATGTATAATACTCCTTTGTTTGCACGGTGTATCATTCCACTTTCTACTCTTTCATGAGCTGGTGTTCCAAGACCTCCTGATTGGTATGGGTCGTGTCTTACATCGCCTAGTAGTGCTCCTGCATGTGCTCCTGTTGCATCTACAAATGGTGCAACTTTTTTCTCATCATTGTTTATGAGTAATTTTGGTGTGGACTGTTGAGTTTTTGGTTTGATTTGGTAGAATGCAAAGAATACTATTGCAATTGCAATTATTGCTGTTAGGAATTGGTCAGTCATAAATCCTATTGCCATAATAAGTGCCATTATTGCAATCATTAAGATGTTTTTCTTTTCTTCCTGTCCCTTGTTTTGTCTTTTTGCATTTTCCATTATTTTTTGTCCTTGACCTGCAGGCATTACTCCTACCAATGGATTGTTTGGATTTTCTATATTTGGGTATAATAGTACATCCTGGAGTTCTTCTGGTGGAAGTAATTCACTCATTGCCTTTGCAATCATTGACTTTCCAATACCTGGTTCTCCTATTAGCAAGACGTTTCTTCTTTGTTTCGCTGCTTTTTTGATTGTTTCTACTGCTTCTTCCTGTCCTATGATTTGGTCAATAAGCATTTTTGGTATTTCAATATTTTCGGTATCCACATATTCTTCAGGATTTACATCTGCTATTGAATGGTCCATATTTTTTGTATCTGTTTCAGGGTTATTTTCATCAATATCTTCTTTTTCTTCATTTATGATGGTTGTTTCTTCTTCTTCATTTATTTTTTCTTCTATTATTTGATTATTATCTTCATCAGTAATACTTAACCCTCCTTGATTTTTATCTTTCAATTCGTTAATGTGACCTTATTAATTTTATATTTTTTTTTATATTATATTATTCCTATTATTACATAATATATTTAAGTTACAAAAGGTATTTAAAAGTGTCTTTTTTGCAAATTTTTCTAAAATAGTTCATATATATTTTTAACTACCAAAAATATCTTTCAAATACATATTAATAAATTGAGATATAAAGATAATAGTATATTTTAATAAATTGGGAGTACAATAACATGAAGTACATAATGTTTCAAGGAACATCATCAAATGCAGGAAAAACTTTAACCGTAGCTGCATTATGTAACTTATTAGCACGAAAAGGATATAGGGTAACACCATTCAAGTCACAAAACATGTCCTTAAATTCATACACTACAAGAGACAATGATGAAATGTCAATAGCTCAAGTGATGCAGGCAGAAGCTGCAGATATAGAACCAAATTGTCATATGAATCCTATTCTCTTAAAGCCAAAGGGAGATTTTACCTCACAGGTAATAGTACAGGGAAAACCTGCAGGAGATATGCGGTTTGATGAATATCAAGATGGTTTCAGGGAAGAAGCACTAAAAGCAATACATGAATCATTGGATATACTTAAAGAAGATTATGACATAACCTTAATTGAAGGAGCAGGTTCACCTGCAGAAATAAACATGTATGATAAAGATTTGGCAAACATGTTGATTGCAAGAATAACTGATGCTGATGTAATATTGGTGGCAGATATTGATCGTGGAGGAGTATTCGCATCTATTGTTGGAACATATTTCCTATTGCCTGAGGAAGATCAAAAACGTATAAAGGCAATTATCATAAACAAATTCCGTGGAAATGCAGATGTTCTAAAATCAGGTATAGAAAAGGTAGAAGAACTTATTGGCGTACCAATAATTGGAATAGTTCCATATGCAGAAAATCTAAACGTACCTGAGGAAGATTCTGCATCATTGTCAACACATCATTTTACAGAAAATCAAAAGATTACAATCGGAACACTTAGACTACCAAGAATAGCAAACTTCACAGATATAGATCCATTGGATTATGAACCTGATGTAGGAATTAAACTGGTAGACATATATGATGACTTTGAAGGAATTGATGCTTTAATCATTCCAGGAACAAGAAATACTGTACATGATATTGAAGAGCTTAAAAAATCAGGGGCATTCGAAAAAATACAAAAATTGTCTGAAAAAATACCAATCTTTGGCATCTGTGGAGGATATCAGATGCTTGGAAATAAAATCATTGATGAATCACATCTGGAATCAAACTATGGAACAGTTGATGCATTAGGACTCTTAGATATGGAAACAGAATTTGGTCAAATTGAAAAAGTTGTAAAGCAAAGCCAAGCAACTGTAATTGGTGACAGCATTTTAGGATTTAAAAAAGATACAGAAGTAACAGGTTATGAACTTCATGAAGGAATAACTCATCTGGCAGAGAACCAAAAACCATTTTTAAAAGTATCTAAAGGAAATGGTAACGATAAGGATGGGATATATGATGGAGCAATAACTGGAACTGTCTGTGGAACATATTTCCATGGAATATTCCATAACTTTGAATTTAGAAGAAACTTTACCGACATGTTAAGAATCAAAAAAGGATTAGAACCATTAGGATTAACTAATGATGACTTTAAAGATGCAAAAAGAGTCAACTATGATCAGTTAGGGGATCTCTATGCTGAGAATATAGATATGGACTTTATTAATAAATTATTGGAAGAGTAAAGTAAAGTACAAAAATGAAATAATTTTTCTTCACCCTCTTTATTTTATATATTTTTTATTGCCTGTGCAAACTGTTCAATTGTGTTGGTTTCATAGACTTTTGCTCCGGCTTCCTCATAGTCTCTTACACAGCTTGTAGGAGTATTCCATCTGAACTTGTTTTCTGGATTAAATATTATTACTCTACGGCTTTTAACCACTATTTTTCTAAGTATTGTAGCACTCTCCAACACTCCATTTACACGTCGGCCATTCCAGTCACGACAGTCTGTTAGTATTATAACATCTGTATTATGGTCTAGCTTATTTGTTTTTAGAAATTGTGTAAATGATTTTGTCATGTCAGAATGGGCTCTAGGATAAAGACCTAATGATTGATGTGCAACATTTATCTGGAACGAATTTTTAAATTCCATATTCAAAATATCAGTAACATTAACAAGTCTATGGTCAAAATCATATATTGTAAGTTTATCAAATGATTCATAGCATCCATGCATTATTGCAAAAAACCATGTTGTAGCCCATTCACATGAACTGCTAATGTCACATAGGAATAAATGATTTGACTTATGAAGAGGTGGCTTTTTATATACCAGATTTATCAGATGTCCTCCATTTTTCAAGTTTTTTCTAATGGTTTTAGGTATGTGTATTTGATGTGAGGTATCTTCTTTTTTTCTTATTTTTCGTTGATTGGCTATTTTCTTACTAAATTTACTGCATAATGCAAATACTCTTTGATCAATTGTGTCTAATGTTTTAACATCCTGCGTTAGAATCGTGTTGTCTATGACTTTTTTATGTTGAAGTCTACGTCTTATAATAGTTTCTCGTGTAGTATCTTCTCGTGGTCCCTCTTCACTTTCCTGTAATTTGTAGTTTTGATTTTTAATTATATCTAAGGGTGTATTATCTGCTTTTTCGTATTTTGTATCTCTGTTGTATATGAATACATTGTTAAATGCTCGTTCATACTTTGGAAGATCTTCCTTGTTTTTAACATATATGCATCTTAATGCATCTTTCAGTTCCTTGAGAGTGAATGTATCTTTGTATTGGTTCCATACTTGGGTTGCTGTTATGCTGCTTCTAATGCTGACATCCATTCTTTCAAATCGAAGGTAGTATGAAAGAGTTAATATTTTTTCATAGCTCATAAATGATCAATTTGTTCATTTTTATTTATTTTTTTGTAAATAGCTCTCGTACTTCTTTGAGATATTGACGTTTTACTAATATTACTATGCTGTCTTCATAGTCTAGTTCAGTTTCTTCGGTTGGAATTATTTCTTCATCTCCTGAGTAGATTGTTATTATCTTGAATTTATCTGTGTTGTTTTCTATTTGGTATATTGGGGTAAAAAGTAGGTTCTTGTTTCTGACTACTACTTCTATTATTTCAGCATCACCTTTTCCTACTGATACTAGGTTTTGTGCTGTTGGTCTTATGATGTTTCTTGTAATATATCGTTTTGCACTATTTTCTGGATTAATAAATGGTATATGTAGTTTTTTAAATATATCTGTATTTTCCAGGTTGTTTAATCTTGAAACTACTTTTTCCACTCCATGATCTTTTGCATATACTGATGATAATAGATTTACCTCGTCATTTGCTGTTGCTGCAACGAAGAAGTCTGCCTTGGATATATCTGCATCTTCAAGTAGGGTGGTGTTTGTTCCAGTTCCATGAATTGTATAACAGTCTATCATATCTGATACATATTCACAACGTTCTTTGTCTTTTTCTATTAATGTAATATCATGTTTTTCTGACATTCTTTGGGCTAGGTTGAATCCTATTCGGCCTGCACCAACTATTATACCTATCATCTAATTCCTCTATAAATTATTATATATCAATATATATTAATATGTTGTTGTATTTTGATGAAATATCAAGTTATATATAATATAGTTTAAAATTGAAAAATGAGTAATAATGTCAAAATAAATTCAGTAAAATAAGTTTAATATATAAGGTAAATGCGGCTGCCGGGATTTGAACCCGGGTCGTAGGCTTGGAAGGCCCAAGTCCTAGCCAGACTAGACTACAACCGCATATGAAAATCATGCAACGACCGGGATTTGAACCCGGGTCACTACCGTGGCAGGGTAGAGTCTTAGCCAGCCTGGACTATCGCTGCATATAATAAAACAATCTTTGTCATCTTTAACAAAGACTATATTATAGTATATTGGAAGTTATATATAAAGGTTT
The DNA here is from genome assembly GCA_015062825.1 of Methanosphaera stadtmanae. Lineage (GTDB taxonomy): Archaea > Methanobacteriota > Methanobacteria > Methanobacteriales > Methanobacteriaceae > Methanosphaera > Methanosphaera stadtmanae_A. Next base: position 35,095 of record SUTR01000002.1, on the reverse strand, counting down.
CGTCACTATGTTCAATAATAATTTATGAAAAAATGTTATATCTAACAGAATAAAATTCCCTTAAAACCATTCAGAGTTATTATTTTATTAATTTAACCTAGTCAGAAAATCATATTTATTAAAATAGTTTTGTTTTGATAAAAGAATTTCATATAAAAAATTAATAAAACAAATCATTTATTTTAAAAAAATTAATTTTTAACCTCCTTTAATATTTATAAAAAATTTCATCAATGTTTCATTAAAGAATTACATTAAAAAATTTTACCACTTATTTAATCTGATTTAAAAGAGTATTTACTACTTTAAATAATATATGATGATTTTTATTTAATGATTAATAACTAAATTAGTATATATTATAAAAATTAAACATAATATTAATAATATAAATTATTGTATTATTCAAACCAGTAACTTATTTATTAAGTATTCCATGAAAAATAGATTTGAAATAAGTTTATTTTCATTACATCATGAGATATGTTAATAAATAATGTTTAGTGAAGGAGAGATTCAATGAGAATAAGTATGTCTTTACCTAACAAATTACTAAATGAATTTGATGAGGTACTTAGAGATAGGGGATATCAATCCCGTTCTAAGGGTATACGTGATGCATTAAAAGATTACATCCTCCGTTATCAATGGATGAATGAAATGGAAGGAGAACGTGTTGGAGTTGTAGCTGTAATATATGATCATCATTATGTAGGCGTAATGGAATCATTAACAGACATACAACATGAATACAGAAATCAAATCAGTGCAAGTCTACATATTCATATGAATGATAATTACTGTCTGGAAGTCATCATCGTAAAAGGTGATGTTATTTACATACGAGACCTAACAGAAAAAATCATGAGATTAAAAGGTGTAGAACACGTAAAACTAACCAGTGCAGGAACTGGTGAGTTAGATAACATGAAATAGATAATAATCAAACAATATCATTTTTATACCCACTAAAATTATTATCTATTATTCAATGTTCTTTTTAACAATGAACATAATACTCCTTACTATTTTTTAACATATAAAACTGCCTTCTTTCTAAAAATTTTTATCATACAACAGATAAAACTATTAATTAATGACATATTATGATGACTTGGTAAATGATAAACTAAGAGTAGAAGCATTTACTAAAGTAATTAAACAAGAAACAAAGAACATAACATATGACCTTGGAACAGGCTCAGGTATACTGGCTGAAGCTGCATCAGAATATGCATCAAAGGTATATGCAATAGAATCAAATCCATTGATAGTTAAAAAAACCAGAAAAAAACTTGAAAACTATCCAAATATCATATTCTTGCAAGAAGATGCAACTAAAGTAGAACTACCTGAAAAGGCCGATACAATCATATGTGAAATGCTGGACACAGCACTAATAGATGAACAGCAAGTACCTGTCATAAATCACATACACAAATATGCAAAGGAAGATACAACATTCATACCCAAGGCAGTATATTCTACATTACAATTAATCAATACAAAAATAGCATACATAACATATTATGAAGATGAACATCCAAAGATAACAGAAGCATCAGATGAAATAAGATATGACTACATAGAATTTAACAAGAGAATAGACGAAGAAATAAATAAAGAAATTAAGATTAAAGCCAATAAAAAAACAACAATAAACGCAATAAAAATAACCACATACACAATAATCAACGATGAAACAATACTTGCACCAACACCAATGTTGAATCCGCCAATTCTAATACCAATAAAGGATACCTCAGTAAAAATGGATGAAAAATTAACAATAAACTTAAGATATAAGATGGGAGGTGGCATAAATTCTATCCAAACAACAGTCAGAAGAAATAAATGACTTCATGAAAGACTATGAAAAAATAGTAATAATGGGAATAGGAAACACACTACGGGGGGATGATGGATTAGGACCCATGCTAATAGATACAATATATGAAAAATTAATAAACTCCACTAAAAACTCAGATGAAGTATACCTATTAAATGCAGCAACTGCACCAGAAAATCATACAGTAGAAATAAGACAGATAAATCCAACACACCTAATAATAGTGGATGCAGTGGAATTTGATGAGGATGCAGGATCATTTCTTATAGTTGACAAACAACAGATAGATACATTTAACTTCTCAACACATACCATGCCAATATCCTTTCTAATAAACTACCTTGAAGATTCAGTAGGATGTAAAATATTAACTATAGGAATTCAGCCAAAGGATATGCGATTAATAAACATAATATCTGATGAAGTATTAGAATCAGTAGAGGAATTATCTCAGACAATAATAGAAAACATTTAAGGAGTTAACATGTTATGAAAATATTATTCATAGGAACAAGACTATTTGATGATGTATCATGGTATACAAAACAAAAAAACATAACATCAATAGTAACAGAATCAAATGAAAAGGAAGAAAACCTAAAACTTGCAGATAAACATTATATCGTTCCAAGGGGAATGGAAAAACCAAAGGAAATAGCAATAAAAGAAGATGTTGATGCAGTAATACCATTAATTGGTATAGATCCTCCACTAACACAAGTAGGACAATTGAAAGATGAACTGGAAGAAGATTATGGAATTCCTGTTATAGCATCAGGATATGAATGTGCAAAACTGGCCGCAAACAAGTATGAAACAAAAAAGCTTCTTGAAAATAATGATATTCAAACACCCTCCTTTGATAAATTAAATGAAGATTTTGACATTGATTTATTGGAAGATAAACTACCATTGGTCCTTAAAACTCCTGAAGGACAAGGCGGGATAGGAGTAAAAATTGCATTGACAAAAGATGACATTGAGGAATTCACACAATCCAAGAACAATATTTTTACAGAAGAATATGTTGAAGGATTTGAGGCATCAATAGAAGTACTAAGATGGAAAGATAAACAGGTAGCATTACAGCCAATATACAAAGGTCAAACAACATTAAATGGTACACATCCATTATCAAAGATAAAACAAGGTCCGTTAAACATAGACTCATTGGACAATGAAAAACACAACCAAAGTCTAAGACAACTTGCTGAAAAACTGGCAAAACTTGTAAATTCTGAAGGAACAATGGACATTGACATATTGCATGACAATAATAAAAATGAGGATTACATAATAGAATTAAATACCAGACCTAGTGGAACAAGATACATGACAGCTGCAACTACTGGGATATATCCATTATGTCAATTGGTAGATATGGCTTGTGGTAATTGGAACAGCAATGATGTCCAAAAGAATATGAAAAGCTATTGCAGTGCTGAACTGCCTGTAGGCGATTTCCCACAGGATAAACAGATACCAGAAAACAAGGTATTTGAAGGAGACCTATCCTATGTTGTACATGGACCAGAACACTATCAGAGAGTAACATTAAGAGCACCTACAAAAGAAAAACTAAACAGTCTAACATATGACTTAGTAGAAGACTATGCAACAAAAGAACAAATCAAATTCACATAAACTTCTAGAAAATATAACCTGAAAATTCGTAGTATGCATATTGGATGTTATAATTTAATAATTTAAAAGTTAACATCTTCACTTTCTTCATTCTTTTTTTTATTAAATCAGGTTTTCTACAAAAAAAGAAACTCTTCAAGCTTTAAATTCTAAAAAAATAGTTGATGAGAAGTTAAATATCTTCTCTTGATGGTAAAATAGTTAGAACCAATGGAACTACTATAAATAATAATGCAATGATTAACTGTATTATAATATCAAGCATTGATTGTGTTTTAAACAAGTCAACAATACCTATAATCCACATGATTGCTAAGAATACTGGTAATATGAATTTAATCACTAATTCCCATTTTCTTCCAACCTTAATTGTAGAATATTCATTTAATACAGGCAGCAACTTGTCAACTCCATAACTCCAACCAAATATTAATGATTGTAATATTACTGCAAGAATTATACCAAACTGGTTAATAAATGCATCTGCAATAGTTAAGAGGTAATTTCCTGATGTGGTAGTATAAATTATGGATAATAATGCTCCAAATATACATAGCATAGTCACTGCTCTTACACGAGGTAGTCTGAACTTTCTTGATAATGTTAATGTCATAGGTTCTAGAAATGCTAATGCAGATGTAATTCCTGCAAACAATACACATAAGAAGAATATAGGTCCTATGATATATGCCATATCGCCCATAACATTAAATATTTCCGGAAATACTACAAACAATAATCCCGTACCACTAGTGGCTATTTCATTTATTGACATGCCACTTGTAAATGACATGAATCCTAAAATACTAAATACTCCAAATGCAGTGAATATTTCAAATCCAGAATTTGATGCAACCACTATTAATACATTGTCGACTAACCTTGAATTCTTAGGAAGATAACTTGCATATGTTACAGCAATTGCCTGTCCCATAGATAACGAGAAAATAATCTGACCAAATGCCGCAAGCCACACATTAATGTCCAGTAATAAATTCCAGTTAGGATTAAGTAATGCTGAGATACCATTAAACATTCCAGGTAAGGTTAAGGAATATGCAACAATTATAGCCATTAAAATAAATAATAATGGTATAAGTATATTAACCACTTTGGATATTCCTTTATCCAATGCCTTATGGGAAATGAACCATATAACTGCCCACATAAATAGTGTGGCAAGCAATGTTGGTATTACAAACGATGTGATTCCATTTAAATTATTTGATCCAACAACTATGTTTGTCATAAAGAAATTATCGGGATTAGAACCCCATCCCTTAAACAAACTCAGAATCAGATATATTAAATCCCATCCCATTATAACTACATAATATGTTAATACTAAAAATACCAGAAATGCAGTTATCCAACCAATTACCTCTAACTGTGGACGTATCTTTTTAAGGATATTTGATAAGGAGTCCTTAAATGTTGCTCCTAAACCATATTCAAGAATTAAAAATGGTATTCCCATAATAAAGATTGCAACAAAGTATGGTATGAAGAATGCTCCTCCACCATTGGAATATAATACATAGCTAAAACGCCAAATATTACCTAGACCTACTGCCGCCCCTATCATTGCCATGAGAAATGTGAAAGTGCTGTTCCATTGATTTTTATCTTTCTCACTTCTATTGTCTGACATGATTTAACTCTCCAATATATTATGTTAATTAATAATATGTTTTTTAGTATTCATTAATTTTTTTGCTTTAGCCTATTGGAAAAAATATCATTGTCAATTATAAATTTTACATTATTTACTATTATTATTTAATAAATTAAAAATTAATATTGAATTTTGATAAATTTTATTTAAAAAAAGTAAGGGATAGTGGGTGAAAATATATTTTAATTTTCTTGTGTTCCTTTAAGTCCAACAAATGAGATAACTGCACCTATAAATACAAATATGACAGCCAGTATCATAATTATATGACAACTATTGAGTAATAAGTCATAATATTCTGGAACAATTGCAACATTTCCCATGATTATTGCAAATACTGTTGTGAATATTCCAAGGCTCACGGTTTGTCCTATGAGTCTCATTGCAGACAGGGCTGCAGATGCTTTGGATGATTCTTCGGGAGGTACTGTTGTAGTTATCAGTAGTGTATTTGGTGATGAGAATAGACCATATCCTATACCATGCAGACCCATTGCAATTAACAATACATATAATGGTGTTGTTCTGGACAGGAAGCACATTATAATAAATGCAACAGTCAATATTAATAGTCCTACTCCTGTGACAATTTCGGCCTGTACCTTTTTGATTAATTCTCCTGATATTACAGACATAACTACCATAATTGCTGGTGTTATTATAAGATACATTCCTGCAAGCTGTGAGTCCATACCCATAATGTACTGCATATGATAATTGTATACATAAGTTGTCATGAATGTTGCAAAATAACTGAATAGGCATGCTAGGTTTGCTGCTGAAAATCTTATATTCTTGAAAAGTCTCATTTCAAATATAGGATTTTTGTTTCTTAATTCCCATAGTGCAAATCTTACTAATAATATAATACCTACTATTGTGATAATCTGCCCTATTGTCTCAAGAATTCTTGTAAATCCATAGATGAATAGGATTATACCAATACTATATAGGATGCTTCCTCTCATGTCAAAGCCTTGGTTATTGTCATGTTTTATTTCACCTTTAATCTTATGGGCTAGGTAATAGTTTAGTATTATGAATGGTAATGTTGCATAAAATAGGCTTTGCCATCCAAAGTTAAATATAAGACTTCCTCCTAGTATTGGTGCAAGTGCTATTCCAACATATACTGCTGCAACTGCAATTGCTACTGCCGGTCCTTTTTTATCATTATCCATTGATTCGACAATTAATGCTATTGATGCTACATTTAGTATTGCTGCAGCTATTCCTAATGTTGCCCTAAACAATAGTAGCATGATTGCATTTTGTGACAGTCCTGTTCCGAGGGTTCCTATGAAGAATATTATCAATCCAATTTTCAATACTTTTTTTATTCCATATTTTTCACAAATTTTTCCGCATGGAATTGAAAACACTGCTATAGATAATAGGTATAGTGTATCAACCCAGTTTTGAAGTACATTATTCATTGCAAATGCTTTTGCTATTGAAGGTAATGTTACAGGTGCTGCATTTAATAGGAATGCAACAATTATTGTTGCAAGAGTACCTGCAGTGATAATGTACTTTTCTTCTATTGAATACATTTTTTTCACCAATTAAATTTTAATTTATTTTTTTAGATTAAAATCAATTATTTTTTAAAATATTGTTTTATAGATTTTTTTATAAAAAACTACTAGTTTTTATTAAATATTTAACAAGGTAAGTACTTTATAAATGTTGGTTTAAATTTAATTGAAAAAATCAATAAAAAATCAATTATAATGGATTATATTGCTTTATAGGAGTAATATTTAATAAATTGGTGCTGATAAAAGTAAATATTATATATTATATTAATTAAATTAAATTATAACTCATATAAATCTTTAAATTCAAATTAAATTAATTTATTCAATGATTTTTAAAGATTATTTGAATGGATTTTTTGTAAAAAGATATACTTATAAAAAAACAATACGGATAAAGATAAATGCTTAAAAAATTGGTAATTTAATAACAGATAATAATTTAAATGAAATAAAGGTGTAAACTATGTCAATACAAGATTGGAGAACATTACTAGAACAATGGGAAGAAGAAGGCGAAATTAAACACGTACCGGAAGAAGTCAAAAAGGAATATGAAATAAGCACACTGATGATGGACTTGGAAAAGGAACATCGTTATCCAATAATGCAATTTGATAATGTGGAAGGCAGTGACATCCCAGTAATAACTAATATATTAGGAACAAGAGACCGATTTGGAAAAGCAATGGGTGTAGATGGAAAACATGTAGCAGAAGAATATGCAAAACGTGTAAAAAATAGGATAGAAGAACATAAAATAATAGAAAATCCTCCATTTATGGCAAATTCAATGTATGGTGATGACATTGACTTATACAAACTACCGATAATAACACATTTTCCAATAGATGCAGGAGCATATTTAACAAGTGGACATGTAATAGCAAAAGATCCTGAAAGTGGAGCAGAAACCATAGGATTTCACAGAATGCAATTAAAAGATAAAGACAAACTAGGAATATCTCTACATTCAAGACAAAGATTATGGGAATACTTCCGTAGAAGTGAAGAAAAAGGAGAAAACCTTGAAGCTGCAATAGTAATAGGAGTACATCCAAACATATCATTAGGATCTCAGGCGGCAATAGCATATGACAAGGGAAAATTCGCATCAATTGCAGGATTATTTGGAGAAGCATTAGAAGTAGCAGACTGTAGCAAAATAGACATACAAGTACCTGCATATGCAGAGTTTGTAATAGAAGGGGAAATACTTGCAGATGTACGTGAAAAAGAAGGACCATTTGCAGAATTCACAAACTATGCATGTCATAGAAGTACAGAAAATGTATTTAAAGTAAAAGCAATACACTATAGGGAAAATCCAATATTCCATGACTTAACACCAGGATATAGTAGTGAACACATAACCGTAGTAGCAATACAACGTGAAGGAGATCTTTTGAATGCTCTAAGAAACACATTGCCAAATATAAAAGCAGTACATTCTCCATTATCTGGTTGTGGGATATTCCATTGTTTCATTTCAATGAAAAAAATAGCAGAAGGACAGGCAGCACAGGCAATATTTGCCGCATTTGCAGTAGACCATAATCTAAAGATGGCAGTAGTGGTCGATGAGGATGTGGATGTATTCAACGAACAGGAAGTACTCTGGGCAATGGCTACAAGATTGCAGGCAGATAGGGACGTGTTTATCATACCGCAGAGTATGGGAATGGGTGAAACATTGGATCCTTCAACTGATGAATTAAGCAGAACTGCTAAGATGGGAATAGATGCCACCAAACCACTTGAAGGATTCTCACCAAAAATAGAAATGAACATGGACGTGGAAGAGGCAGTTAAACGATTACATAAATATACTAAATAAACTACGGGGAGATTATATGATAGATATTGCAATTGACACTGGTGGAACCTTCACAGATTATACCTCAGTAGGTTCTTTAAACAATCAAAAGAAAGAGAAGATATTTATAAAAAACCCTACAAATCATCAAAATCCTACTGATGGAATAATTGAAGGATTAAAGGAACTTGCAAGCAGTTGGAAGGTTGATTTGGAAACATTGCTTGAAAATACAAATCAGATAAGTCATGGAACAACACTGGCATTAAATGCATTAATTGAGAAAAAAGGGGTAAAAACAGCATTATTTACAACTGAAGGCTTTCGTGATGCACTTGAATTAAGACGATCACAATTGGACAATCAATGGGATATAAGAGCAGTTACACCTCCAGTATTAGTTCCAAGAAGACTAAGATTACCTATAAGGGAACGTATAGACTATAAGGGTGATGTAATAACAGAACTTGATGAAGAAAGTGTAATAAAAGCATGCAGGATATGTAAAAAAGAAAAAGTAGAATCAATAGCAGTATGTTTCCTATTTTCATTTATGAACTCATCACATGAACAAAGAGTACGTCAAATAATAAAGCAACAACTTCCAGATGTATTCGTATCATTATCCAGTGATGTATCACCACAAATAAGAGAATATGAAAGAACATCAACCACTGTAATCAATGCTAGCATAACTCCAATAATATCAACATACTTTGACAAATTAAAACAAGAGCTAGCACAATACGGATGGACAAAACCAATAAATATAATGATGAACAGTGGAGGACTATCTGATGTTGCAACAATGAAGAAAATAGCTGCCAAATCATTACTATCAGGACCCGCAGGTGGTGGTGTAGGTAATGAAAATCTAAGCAGAATCTTAAATAAGAAACATCTAATCCTTGCTGATATGGGAGGAACAAGTTTTGACTTGCATGTAATTGATGATAATCATACAAAACTAGTACCTGAATCAAGAATAGCTTCATATCCATTAACACTTCCAATGATGGATATACATTCCATTGGAGCAGGAGGAGGAAGTATTGTAAGTGTGGATGATTCAAAGCGCGTTCATGTCGGACCGGAATCAGCCTCATCAATACCTGGGCCTGCCTGTTATAATCTTGGTGGAGAAAATCCTACAATAACTGATGCACTATTGGTACTTGACTTAATAAATGAAGAAAACTTCCTTGGAGGACGTTTAAAACTATCAAAAGAAAATGCGATAAATGCAATAAATGAAAAAGTTGCAAAACCATTAGGCATATCCGTATTGGATGCATCCATTATGATATATACAGTTGCAAGTCAATTAATGGCAGATGCACTAAGATTGGTAACTACAAAAAGAGGAAATGATCCACGCCAATACAGTCTTGTAAGCAGTGGGGGTGCATTCGGACTCTTTGCATGTAATATTATGGACACCTTAAGTATGGATGAGGTTATAATTCCAGTACAGGGTCCAGTATTCTGCAGCTGGGGAATGCTTGGTGCAAAACGTCGATATGATATTACAAGAAGCTTCTTTATGGAACAGAATTCATGGGACTATCAAAGATTAAATGAGGCAATAAATGCAATGATTGAAGAAGCAGATGTGGAACTTGACAAATTACATGTGGCAAGAGATAATAGACGTCATGAATTAATACTTGAGATGCGCTATATAGGACAACATCATGAAATAAGTATAGAATTAGACACTCTTGAATTTGACAATGATTCACTGGAGAAATTGAACCAGTTATTCCACCAGACACATAATGATATCTATCAATACTGTGAAGTAAACAATGACTGGGAAATAATGAATATACGACTTGCAAGCTTTGAAGATAAAAAGGACAATTCATTATTCAACTTCAATGATATTCTAAAAAGAGATACAAGTCAAATGACAGTTTCTGGTAAAATAATCAACTGCAATGATAAATCCACAGTTACCCTGTATCATGAATGTGACCTTGAGGGTACAATAATGGGACCTGCATTGATTGAATTTGACTATACTAGTGTATTGGTACCATGTGGCTTTAAGTCAGAAATATTGGATGATGGATTATTAAGCATTAAAAAATTATGAGAATGGAGGATTGAATTCAATGAAAACTGATGATATAATTAATCGTACAGTAATTACTAATAGATTGGATAATATTACAGAGGAGATGGGAATTTCACTTGAACATTCTGCACATTCACCAATATTTGCCGAAGCATGTGACTTTGCATGTTGTATATGTGATTATAATGGTGATTTGGTATCACAATTAAGTGGAATACCTATCCTTGCTACGGCTGGTTCATTTAGTGTAAAGAAAGTCCTAGAAAAATATGGTGAAGATATACATGATGGTGATGCATTCATAATAAATGATCCATACTGTGGAGGAAATCATTTACCGGACATAGGAATAATAACTCCAGTATTCTATGATGATGAATTATTGTTCTTCTGTGTAAGTAGAGCACATCATGGTGACATAGGTGGTTCAACTGCAGGAAGTTACAATCCAAAGGCAACTGAAATATTCCAGGAAGGAATAAGGATACATCCAACAAGACTCATACAAAACGATAAGATAATAGATGATATATTGAGTCTAATCATCTTGAACACAAGAAATCCATCAATGCTAAAAAGCGACCTTCTTGCACAGATTGGTTCCAACAACATTGCAAGAAAAAGAATCATTAATATGGTATCAGAATATGGGGCACAAACGGTTAAAAAAGTTACACGGGAAAGTCTTAAACAAGCAGAAGAATTAACAAGAAAAAGAATAAGTCAAGTACCTGATGGAAAGTACACGGCATTCAACTATATAGATGATGATGGATTCCAGGAAGATCCTATAAAAATCAATGTAACCGTAATCATTAAAGGTGACAAACTATGCATAGATTTTACCGGAACAGATAAACAGGTAAAGGGATTTGTAAATACATCAGTAGTAACAGCAACAGCCGCATCACAGATTGCATCATTATGGTTTTTAGGCTCTGACATTCCACGTAATGGTGGAGCATTTGGGCAGATAGATGTGGTATTGCCAAAGGGATCTCTTGTAAATCCTTATGAACCTGCACCAATGACATTATCTACACTTACACCGGCAAGTGAAATAATAGGCACAATATTCATGGTATTCAACAAGGCAATACCAGACAGATTACCTGCAGGATATGGTAATTATATTGGACCATCATTCTATGGGGTGGATCCACGTAATCAACGATTCTATGTAGGATTCACATTCTGTTCGTTAGGATCTGGCGGTGCAATGAAAGGAATAGATGGAAAACCATACATGTCACCAATGTCAAATTATGGTGGGGTAAAAACACCAAACATTGAATCCAATGAAGTACAATATCCACACATAACACTATTTCATGAAATGGAAACAGACACTGCAGGATGTGGAGAGTATAGGGGCGGTGCAGGAATAAAATACTCATTCCAAGTATATGATGACAGCTGTGAAATAGTAATGTTTGGAGATGGAGTTAAAAATCCTCCATATGGACTAAATGGTGGTGGAAAAGGTTCATTCAACAAGCCACTTCTAAGAAAGGACAATCAATGGATAGAAACAAAAACCAAAGAGGATGCAAGAAAAATATCAAGCGGTGATATAATAGAGATACATTCAGCAGGTGGTGGAGGCTATGGAAATCCATACAAACGTGATGCCAAACAGGTACTAAATGACTACCTTGATGAAATTATTACAAAGGAATCTGCCCTAAACATATATGGTGTAAAAATCACTGATGATGACACAATAGATGTAGACCAAACAAATAAAATAAGGGGAAATCACTAATGACGACATTCATAATGGGCCATGACGCTACAGAAATAACATACAACATTCAAAAGATAGGCCAAGACATAGACATAACAATAACAGGGGGAAAAGAACATATTGGATGTATAGCAGTAATATCAAATCAAAGCTATAATATAATTAAAATAGCAAATCACAGGGAAGATGAAATGATTATGCCCATTGTAAAAGAATTAAGTAAAGAAAAAACGCCAACAATAATAATTAAAGCAGGTTTTCACCTTGATAACATAACAGGCAGTCAAATAACAGAAGTGCTGGAAAACAATAAGAAATCAATAGAAGCAATAAAAAAATATATAACCTCCTAGATAAAGGGGTATTTTCCTCTTTAATTCTTTTTAATATATTCCCATCAAATCATTTAGGTGTCTGGATTATTTATCCTTAACACTATTTAACTCACATAAATCGAGTACTCTATTTTAATATATCTATTTTTTCAATAAAAATAATTTTGTCAAGTACTCAAAATACCTTTTTCATAAATTTTAATTAAAGTTATTCTATAAAGAACAAAGTTTCTCAAATATTCATTTAAATAATTATTGATTGATATTTACATTTTTGAAATATATTAAATAATAAAATTTAGTATAAAATGAGTAATTGGTGTTCATAGATTAATTTACTAAAAGGGGTATAAATCTGTGATTTCATATTCTGTAATTTTATTTGTACTTTGCTTTGAACAAAATCCCAGCTTGTAATTTTCCACATCAAACAAGTTGAACTTTATACTATCATCATCCTTGAGTTGTATCTTTTCATCATCAATTATTATTTCAAACTCATCAAGTTTAAGATTAAAACCCAATCCAGTATATTTCATATAACTTTCCTTAAGAACCCAATAATTGAAGAATTCATCAAATGGTTTATCTGATTTAGTAATCCTATCATATTCACTGTTAAAAAAGTAGTATTGTGCAATATCCAAATCAATCTTGGAATCATTATATTCAATATCTACTCCAATGGGCGTATCTGCTATTGCACATGCAACATAACGACCACTGTGTGACATGTTGAAATGAATATCAGAGTAATTAGTAATGTATGCCTTTCCATATTTTTCTGTTTTAAATATTGGATTTGTAATGTCAATCTCATCTAAAAGCGTTCTTAGAAGAAGATATGCACCACAACTAAGTTTTTTATCCTTTAAAAATCGATATCTTGAAATTTTTTTCTGTCTATCTCTTGAAACAAGAGAATAAGTCTTATTCAAATCAAGTTTTTCAACATTACAATATGCAATTTTAATCATTTTTCCAACCTTTAACTTAAGGGTTTTAATCTTAAAAAAAAAGAGTTATGGGGTTTTCATTACTTATCCAAGGTTAATACTACAATATTTCAGATGGTTATTTCTAATGGAAAACCCTAAGTTATTCAACATGTATGACTAATCTAATTATTTTTCTTTTTATTATTTTTAATAAATTCTTCCAATTCATCAAATTCACGATCTACAAATCTGTTTATAATTGAAACAGACAATGTTGCCGTACCTACACCAGATAATAGGAATCCACCCCAAGCCAATACTAACGAATCGAGTTTTCCAATTACACTTTTTCCTGCAGCATCAAAACTATTACTTGTAAATGCATTTGTAACCATTGCCATTGAATCTAATGGGGAAACTTCTTCTACTATCATTGTAAATATAAAGCTTACCACTACTATTGTAAATAATAATAATATTGTAATTCCAAGACCGTTGTTTTCAGTATACTTGACGAATTTACGATAATAAATCATCATGAAATATAAATATCCAATTATATGGAATATATCATACCATACTAAGAGGGTGTTTCCTAATGCTATTCTGAATATGGAACCAAATGGGATTAATAAAAATAATAATATATAATCCTTATATGATTTTAATGTCATATTAAGAGCAAGGTATACTGAGACAATAATATCTATAATAAAGATATAGATTGATCCTTCACCCCAATCAAATATCAGATATAAATCAAGTATTAGAAAAACAATCATCATTATCAAATAGAAGAGTTGTTCTAAATACACTACCTTCTCTTGAGGGAAGTATTCAAGAGGATTTAAAAATTTAGAATCTTTATACTCTGGATTTGTCTTAAAATAATTGATAATATATTTGCCAACAAATACTAATGCTGAAAAAATTCCAATTGTAACAACTAATTGAATAATGAGAACTAATAAATTTCCAGTATCCATTATTCATCATCTCCTTCAATTAACTTTTCGATTTCTTCCATTCTTTTTCTGAAATGTTTAATTAAAATTGCTGCAGTTAATGTTGCAGCACTAGCTCCTGAAATGACATATCCACCCCAAACAAGCAGTAAACTATTAAGCTTACCTGCAATACTATTTCCAAAAACAGCAAAACCATTTCCTGTAAATTGATTTGAAATCATTACAAGGGAATCTAATGCATTGACTCCTTCCGAGTATTGTGTTATAAAGAAACTGGAAAATATTATTACAAACAATAATACTATACTTATTCCTAAACCGTTTGAATTAGTATACTTCATAAACTTATCAAAACTAAGTTTTGCAAGGTATGCGAATACTAACAGATGAATAATATCCATATAATATATTAAAGTAACATTAAATAATACAAAGGATAATGTTCCATAAGGAATCAATAACACCCAAATGATTTTATTCTTAGTAGTACTTTTATCTAATGTTATTGCAAAGTATAATGAAAGTAAAATATCAAATATTGGGAAATAATTTATAAATTCTACTCCTTCACCAAGAAGATAATAGAAAATATTTGCAACACACAATGCCATTAAAATTAGATAAAAGACCTGTCTTAATGTATGGACTTCATCTTCTGGTAGATATTCATTCATGTTGATGTGATTTATATAATTATTTTTTATTATTTTATAGATAAATTCACCTAGAACTGTTAAAATTAAAAAAATAATTATTACACTGCCAAATTGAGTTAATGTATGAGTAAATAAATCCACAAAATTCCACCAAATTCTTTTATATATTAACATTTATTTATTAAATTATATTAAAATTGAGGTATAAAATACAGTTGGCTTGTCGGATGTTTTATTATATTGTGCTTGGATGTATGTTCTGATTGGCAGAATTGTTGTATGGATGTTTTTTTAATATTTGTTAATATTAAATCTATTAAATTTATAATTTGAAATAAACACAATATTTTTGCCTATTTTTTATATTTTTTTACTTTGTCATCAGTTTTTTTTGAGAATACATCTATTATATTCCTAATAAATGGATAAATATGGATTGTTGTGTTTATTTTTCGAAAAGTTAATAGAATTAAGTAAAAATAATATATATCTGAAAAAACAAATATAAATATATACTATAAATATTAACTAAATTACATTTGAATTTACCAGAATATGGTTTATAATGCTATTATTCAGTGTTTCTGTTAAAAAAATAGCTTTAATGCTTGTTTTGGTTATATTATCGATAGAAACAATTACTAAAAACATATTTTATATCTAAATTTCTTAAAGATTACTTAAACTATATTTTTATTAAAGGCATCTTTTAAAAAAGTGGGGATATCTTTAATGTTGGATGATTGTTCTATATGATATCAAAGGATGTATGTGGTGTAAAAATGAAAAAACTAGATCTTAGAAAAAGAGAAGATGATTCTCCTCCTACTCCTAGACGATTGGATAGGGTAGAATTGCAGGATCGTCGTAAAGAATCTCAAGCTAAAATACGGGATATTATTAAGGGTGATTTTCGCTCATTCTTTACTAATCCTATTGTAATAATAATCATTATTGGAATAGTTTTATTACCTTCATTATATGCCTTGATTAACATATATGCTTGTTGGGATCCATATGAAAATACTGGAAATGTAGAATTTGCTATAGCAAATGAGGATTTGGGTTCAGAGTATAATGGTGAAAGAGTTGATGTAGGTGCAAAACTAATTGATTCGTTAAAGGATAATCATGATTTTAAATGGGTTTACGTTTCGTCGGATGAGCTGCGTCGTGGTGTTCATAATGGAACATATTATGCAGGTATTATCATTCCACAGAATTTCAGTGAATCGGTTGTATCAATAACAACAGGCAAACCTCATTCAGCCGAACTGGAATATATTGTCAATCAAAAAACCAGCCCTGTTGGAGCTAAATTAACTGATGCTGCTTCTAAAGCAGTTTATAATAAACTCAATGCTGAAATAGTATCATTTATTGATGTGGCAGCTTTAGGAAAACTGGGTGAATTACAGGACGGATTAGCAACTGGTGCAGATAAAATGGAAGATGGTGCAAATCAATTATCTGCAGGAGCTGATAAAGTAGCAAGTGGAGCAGATCAATTAACCAGTGGTGCAAATCAAGTATCCAGTGGTTCTGACCAATTGGCAAGTGGAGCAAGAACATTATCCAGTGGAGCAAATGCTTTATCAATAGGTTCTGTTGAATTGGCTAATGGTGCAGACCAAGTAGCCAGTGGTGCAAGTCAAGTTGCAGATGGAACACAACAAATAGCCACTAAATCAAATGAAATATATGATATATACTCAAGACTCAAACAAGCCATAATTAATGGTGGAAATACATCTAAACTTGCAGATGATATTGATAAACTTGACTCAGATACTTCAGATATCAATAATCGGCTAAAACAGTTATATAATGATTCATCAGATCTTACAAATAGTGCATTAAACTTATATACAGGAGCATATAACTTATCTAGTGATTCTGCAAATCTTGCAATAGGATCAAATAATCTAACACGCAGAACAAACTCAGTAGTTAATCAATTTGACAATGTTTCAAGTGATATATCAAGGTTAAATGAAGCAATTAAAAATGGAGAAAGTCCATCAAAAATCAAAGAATTACTGGATAAAATCGATAAAGAACTAACTGATGCAAACAATAACATAAATGATTTAAACAACGGTGCACATTTAGTTGCCAATGGTTCAGGTAGTGTTGCTACAGGTGCAAATCAATTAGCAGATGGTTCTCAGCAATTAGCTCAAGGTTCAAATCAATTGGCAAGTGGAGCATCCGAACTTTCAAGTGGGGTGCATGTTTTAGCAAATGGAACTATTGAATTGGCATCAGGAGCAGAATTATTAGGTTATTCATCAGCATCTGCATTAAGAAATGCATCAGATGAAATAGGATTTGCTGCAGATGAACTCTCAGCAGTAACTGATATTAATCAGGAAGAGGCAGGAGATTATTTCTTCTCACCTGTAATATTAAAAAGACACGAGGAATTCCCTACAAATAATTATGGTTCACAGGTTTCCCCATTCTACATTGTATTATCAATGTGGGTAGGAGCACTTATTACCTGTGTAATGTTTAAGACAGGTACTAGTATCGGAACACCATACAAACCACATGAAATGTATCTTGGTAAATTGGTCATGTTTAATATCATGGCTATATTAGAAACAACTGTAACACTTATAGGAGTATTTATCCTAGGATTGGATGTTGCAAATCCATTAATGTTTATATTTTCATGTTATTTTGTAGCAATGGTATTTATGATAATAATGTATTCCTTGATATCGCTATTTGGAGATGTTGGAAAAGCAATTGGAATCTTATTATTGGTATTCCAGATATCAGGTTCGGGTGGTATATATCCTGTAGAAATTATGAGCGTTATCTTTGGAATGATTTATCCTTATCTGCCTATGACTCATGGAATAAACATTGTACGTGAGTCTCAGCTGGGATTGATATGGACTAATTACATGCCATCGTTCATATTACTATTCATGTTGGGAGCAATAATAATAATACTGTCCATATTCCTTAAACAAAGATGGGATAAACGTACCAAGTTCTTTGATGAAAAACTTGAAGAAGCAGACATATTCAATTAAAACAGTCACTATTTGATAAATAAGAAACATCACATAACACATGCTTTAACTAATAAAGGTATCCTGCCTTTATCATTTCTTCTTTTTAACTATTTTTTTTGAGTTATTTTATGTGAATTCTATTATTTTTTTATAAAGATTTTAAAATTCATTTTTTTAACTTTTTTGTATCTTTTATTCTAAAAACAGTCTTTAAAGGATAAATGAATATTCAATTTAAAGTACAGTCCTATTCTAAATGATTTTCTCATATAATAAAATTTGATAACATTTTTTAATAATTGAATATATAAATAGCATTATTTTTCAATAAAAACAAAATTTTTTTGTTTAAAAAATAATATTATGAAAAGTGATTATATGAATAATCAAAAAATAAAGATATTCACAGTTATCACTGTTGTCTTATTAACTATCCTATTTACAGGTATGGTCAGTGCAACAAACATTGACAATTCAACAGATACACAAGTATCTGATATTACACAAACAACACCAAACGTAGACATACAAGATAACGATGATAATGTGAATACAATAGAAAGTTTAGAAGAAAAAAATATTAAACAAGAATCATTAGAAAATATGAATGACAATTCACAAACAGATTCTCATAACATCATCAAAGAAGACAGTCAGACAAAAAAGGATACACAAACCTACTCAACAACAATAACACTTGATGAATTAACAGATGAATATGCAACAGAAGTTCTACTTAATATTACTGGTCGGATAACAACTGATCCTTCTTCATATGGTATATTTGCTTTGGATCTTTTTGTAAATAATGAAAAAGTTGATAGGATTTATACAAGTGAAATTGGATTCTTTACAGCCACATATACTCCAACACAGCAAGGAATTTATACGGTCAGGGTAGAATATGATGGTTTGGATAATTATCAATCCAGTGTCAGTAACAATCAAACATTCACAGTAAAATATTATACAAATCTCATAATTACCTCTGAAAATATTACAGATGATACTAATTTCCTCATGGAAGGATATTTATATGATAGAAATTATATTCCATTGACAAACGCACCTGTTGACATATATATTAATAATCAAAAAGTAAATCAAACAATGACAACATCATCAGGTAAGTATACTTATGATTATACCATTATTCAACCTGGAAACTATACTGCAAGCATAGTGTATGAAGGAAACGATACCTATGCATCAAGCAGAAACAGTACTAGACAACATGTGGTTAAATACAATACTTCCTTAACCCTGGATTCATTGTCTGAAAAAATTGTGATTCCTAATGCTATACATATTACAGGTCAGTTTTCATCAGAAATGTCACCTACTTTGGAAAGATTCCTCATAGACATTATTGTAGACAATAAAAAGGTGGGCAGTGTATATACATATCAAAATGGAAAATATGAAATTATTATAAACCACAGCTTGCCGGAAGTTATATGGTTAAAGTACAATTTGCAGGGGATGAATCATACAAAGCATCAACAAGTCTTTTTTTTATAATTAATTCATATCCACACATTTAGCTATTAATTATTTAGAACTTAATAAATATCTTTCAGAGAGTTATTCTTCCTATTTTTATTTCATGATTTAAATTGTACTATTCTATTTAGTTATCCTTAATATATTTCTTTAATTATAAATATTATGATGAATAATTTAAAATATAGATAATATTAATGATTGTTGTCGAACAATGCTTTTAGCGATAAAAAATATTTTTTTATTCTCAATTAGGATAAATAACTTAAACTAACTATAAAATGAAGGATTATTGATGGATAAAAAGAAAATAATAATAATTGTCATATTGCTTTTAATTATTGTAGGTCTCATATGGGTAATATTGTCAAGTATAGTAAATTATGAAACAATTGAAATTACTTCCAATGGTACAACTATTGACGTTCCGGCTAATCAAACCCAGTTTTGTGGCCAAGTCAGTGGTGTTAAAATATGGAATTGGGATAAAGGCATACTGGTTACATATAATACTCATGAGGATAGTGCTATTAAGGTAGGTCAGCTTAGTTTTAATGTAATCAAGGAATTAATAGACAAAGCACCAATACAGGAAGTGGATGGTTTCAGATGTCATGTCATAAATGCTGATGAACTGTTGCAAATTAGTATATTTGATGTAGTTAAATTAAACTATAATGGTAAATTATACTGTATTTCCACATCTAATCAAACAAGCCAGGATAATGTAATTATCTGTTGTAACAATAAGGATATTGCTGTACATATGGCCAAATCACTTGTTTACAAAAATGTCTATCCAAATGATACTAATTCAAGCAATATAAATATTAACCTTGATCCAAAGAATATGAATCTAAATATTGATTCAAACAATATTAATTTAGATATAAATTCCAGTACTGTTAATTCAAAAATTGATACAATTTCTGATGAGATACGATCCAAAATCCCAATTAAAATATGATTAAAATCGTATTCATCTTGAAAGATACACTAAAGATGAATTCTCCATTTACGGGTGATTTAATTGAAATTTTCATTTTCCTTTTTTTATTTTTACTTTGGAGGAATATCCTATGAATTATTTTACTTTTTTTAAACAGTTAACATGAATATTCTCTGTGATACTCTTATTACTATTAAATTTCGTATCAATAAATGATTTATTATGATTATAATCATAATGCTCTGTTTAAAATGCATATTTAATTGATTTAATCATTCATATTTTATCAATATGTCTTAACTTTAAAAATCTATTTATATTAATATTATCAAACACTATAATGTATAACTATTTTATAATTCAAGTAATATTCTAAAAGAACAGGATTTAAATAGAAAAATTAGTTTTTTTAAATAAATTTAAACTATAAATGGATATTTTAATTATTTTAAATTGTGAATCTGAGGTAGATGAATGCTAAAAAGAAAAATGTTAAGAGATGTTCTAAAATATAAAGTGCAATTCATATCCATTTTTTTAATGGCATTTATCGGTGTTTTTGTATTTACAGGAATGCATGTAGAAACAACCAGCTATGAAACAACAATTGATGACTATTATGAACAAACTAATATGGCTGATGGCTGGATATATTCAAATTATCTTATTGATGAATTTTTACATCAGATATATTACTTGGGAGCAACTACTCAAATGGAAAGACTGTTGTTGGTGGATTCACATGCTGACCTGGAGGGTCTGCCTAATGTAATGTTGCATTTTGTTGAAAATAATACAATCGGCAAATTTTATTTAACTGAAGGAAAGGAGTTTGATCTTAATGATTCTGAAGGTGTTTGGTTGGATAAAAGCTTTGCAGATGCAAGAAACCTAAAAGTTGGGGATGAAATCTCTTTTGAAAGTAACGGTACCAAAGTCAAAAAAAATATACGGGGATTGGGTTATTCACCAGAATATATCTTTAACACGCCTAAGGATTCAATTGTACCAAATGATACTTCAACAGGTTTTGCTTACATGTCTTACAAGGCATTTCCATCAGATGATGTGCCATATAATGTACTAAAGGTTAAATTTGACGGAACTCCTGAGATGTATTTATATTTATTATCTTATCGTTTGGATGGTTATTTCACGGCATTCATAGGACGAAGTGATCATCCAAGTTCAAATGCAGTTGAAGAATCAATCAGCCAACAAAATGCAGTATCCTCTATATTGCCATTAATATTCATTTTCATTTCAATGGTAATGCTTTCAACAACTATGAAAAGGGTCATTACACTTCAAAGATATGATATTGGTATTCTTAAGGCAAATGGATTTAAAAATCATAAAATATTATGGCATTATATATCAATAGGGGCTATTGTAGTGCTATTTGCATCTATATTGGGAGCTGTACTTGGACCAAATGCGTTTCATATGATAGCTAATCCATCAAGGGTACTTTATTTTAAATTTCCTTATTGGAATTCAATAGGATTTATAAATTCGGCAATTATAATACTTTTAATGACTTTAATTTCAGTTCTGGTTTCATACTATTCAATTGAAAATATTGTCAATGAGCCACCGTCTCTTACAATAAGACCATCGATACCTAAAGTGGCAACATCTACCTTTGTTGAAAAATTATGGATTTGGAAAAAGTTTTCCTGTAATATACGATGGAATTACAGAAATATTAAAAGAAATAAATTCAGAGCTTTAGTAACAATTTTAGGAGTATTTGGATGTACAATATTATTAATTACTGGGTTGGGGTTATATGAACAGGTGGATAACTCAAAAGATTGGTATTTTAATGATGTTAATCATTTTGAATCTAAATTAATAATTGATGAAGATTCCAGTTTATCTCAAATTAATTCTATTGCCATGACTGTTAACGGTAGTCCTATAATGGAATCTACTGTTGAAATAGCTAAGAACAAAACAGAAATGGCCTCGCTGTTGGTTATGAATAATACAGATTTAATTACATTAACCAATGATAATCAGGATAGGATAGATCTTCCTGAAGATGAAGTGTCCATTTCTAAAAAAATGGCAGACATGATGAATGTAAGTGTTGGTGATACAATTGACTGTCGTGTTATTGGATCATATGAGAATATTCCCATAAAGATTGATAGAATACATTCAAGTCCGTTTTCTCAGGGATTGGTCATGTCACCACATAAATTAGAACAATTGGGTTTGAATTATACTCCAACAAGCATAGTAACTTCACAACATGTAACCAAAGATTATGATGGCATTAAATCTGTTTCTTATCTAAATGATCTTATGGATCAATGGGATAAGATGGAAGAAACTTCAATGTTAATAATTTCTTCACTGATAGTTTTTGCTGTACTCTTAGTATTGATTATTGTATATAATTTAAATTCAATCTCATTTACGGAGATGGAAAATGAAATTGCAACACTTAAAATTTTAGGTTTTAAATCAATCTATCTTGCAAAGTTATTAGCAACACAAAGTTTTGCTTTCATAATTATTGGATTCTTACTGGGCATACCAGTCAGCTATTATATCTTATCGGTTATGATAAACTTATTTGGAGAAGACATATATCTTATACCTTCAATATCAATTACAAACCTGACTGTAACGTTTCTAATAATAATGTCTGTCTCAGCAGTAATGAATCTATACTTCCTTAGAAAAATTAGAAAATTTGACATGGCAAATTACCTGAAAGTTTAATAAAATTCAAGACTTTGAAAGTACATCCTTCAATTTATAACTAAAATTCATGGGGTAATGAATTCCATATTTAAATCAAAACATAGATAATACTTCATTTATCCATTTTTTTTATTTATTATCCTATAATTAATTATTCAATTACTTAAATAATCTTTAAAACATCTTTTATTCATTAATGGATATTGATTTAAGATTATTTTTAAGATACATTCTAAATTTAATTAATAAATAAATACCAAATAATATTATTAATAATATGAAATAAATATACTAATGATTTGAAAATTATTCTTTTAGAATAATGTTTATGGAAGAGTAAATATGAAAATGAAAAATTTAATTTTCTTTCTTGCATTACTAACTTTATTGGTTGGTGTTGTAAGTGCTGCTGAAATATCTGATGATACTGGCAGTGTTTCTGATTCCAATCAACAAATAGTGCAGGATACACAATCAAAAATTGTCAATGACAATAATAATGTCAAGGAAAATATACAAACGGAAAAAAATATAGAAAAACAAGTAGATAATACTACAAAAAATATTCAAGAAGATACATCTGATGATAAACAAACACAATCCGAGGATGATGTTTCAAATGATATTGATAACAAAAATGACGTATCTAAAGATGAATCCACAGTTAATGTTGATGAAAGTACAGTTGTCACTAACCCAACAATAACTACAAATAACAAGACTATTAAACAAGCATCTGATAATGCTTCATTAAACAGTACTTTATTACAACAGATTAAGGATTCACTTCTTGGTATTGATGTGGATGGTTTTATTAGTTCATTAAATAATACAATTAATAATCTTACACAGAATTTAAATGCAAGTGATAAAATCAGTTCATTAAATAATACAGTTAATAATCTTACACAGAATTTAAATGCAAGTGAATGGATTAATTTATTAAATCAATCACTTAATAATTTAACTCAAAATGTAAATTCAGGTGATTGGATTAATTCATTAAATGATGCAATTAATAATATAACCGACAATTTAAATACGACGGATAAGATTAAAAATCTTAACAATACATATAATGATCTTGTTGATAAATTGAATTCTGTTGATTTTTTAGCATCATTAAATGATGATATCAGTAATCTTAAGGAAAAAATAAATTCTGGAGATTATGCTGGTGTAATTAATGATACAATTAATAATCTTAATTCAAAATTAAATGCAAGTGATTTAATTAGTTCACTTAATGATACTTTAAACAATATTGCAGATAAAATAGATTCTGGAGACTATGCTAAATCATTAAATGATACTATTAATAATCTTACAAGTAAATTAAACACGTCTGGTTTAATTGACTCATTAAATAATACAGTAAATAATCTTACTGATAAATTAAATGTAAGTGATTTAATAAATTCATTAAATGATACCTATAATAATTTAACTAAAAGGGCAAATGCTACTGAATTGTTAAATTCACTTAACAAAACACTCAATGATCTTAAACAAAAAATAAATTCAAGTGACATATTTGATCAAGCTGATGATGCAATAGATAATATCAAAGAAAGATTAAACATATTGAATATGATTGATTCTATCAAAGATAAAATCAACCATACACAAGAATTAATCAATAATAACGATATTATAGGATTAATTCAAGAATTTACAGATATAAATAGTCAAATAAACACATTAAAAGATATGATTTATCAGTTATTACATCCTAATAATACAGTTAAAGTAACAGCAACTCCAACAAGTGGAATATTAGGTGAAAAACTCATACTTAATGCAACAGTAACAGACGGCAATAATAGAATGATTAATGAAGGTAACTTGATTTTTAAAATCAACGGAATAACCGTAAAAGACAATGGTAAACTCACAGGAAGTTCCAATCCACTAAAAGTAAAAGTAGTAAATGGAATTGCAGCAGCAACAATCAACCTTGACTTAGATATGAAAAGTGCAAACAAATATGTTGCAAGTTATATTGGAACACAAAGATATAATGCATCCGTAAGTGATGAAGCAAAAATACAAGTATCCAAAAGAAATGCAACTATAGAAGTATCAAGCAATCAGAAAACAATCAAACAGGGACAGGTACTAACATTAACAGCTAAAGTTTATGATACAACAAATGGTAAAAAATCAACAAACTTAACAAAATTCGATGATGAATTCGTATTCTTCAAAGTAAATGGAATCACACTTAAAGATTCAAATGGAGAAATGTTAAAAGTAAAAGTTAAAAATGGAGTAGCAACAGTCAATTACACCATACCATTAGGATTATCAGGAGTAACTGATGGAAGAAGCATGACAATTAAAAATCATACAATACTTGCACAGTTCTACAATAAAAATTACCAAGACGAAATACGTAACACATCAACATTCCAAGTTGAAAGATCAAACATAACACTAACAATAACAGATGCAGTAGTAAACAACAAGACACATAAACTTTCCCTTAAAACAACTATTAGAGACTACTTAGGAAACATAGTTCTAGGTCCAAACAAATGTATTATAAAAATCAATGGAATAACCCTTAAAAATGATTCAATGCCAATGTATTATTATTCAACCGATGGGATATTAACCATTCAAAACATTGACATACCTTCATTAAACAAATACACTAATATTGAAGTAGTAACACAGGACAGATTAGCTTATAAAAATCAGAGAAATACTACAACAGTTATTAACGTATTAAACTAACCTCCTAATCTTTATTTTTTTTAAATCATTACATTGATTCTCTTATAATAATTGCCAATATAACTTTTAAAAATCTAAATTAAATGAATTCGGATTAATCTATGGTTATCAGTCTTCTTTTTTAAATAAATCTTATTCTATGAGGTTTAAAAAACTTTTTATCTCAATTCATCTAAAATTTTATATATAATCAGTTAAATATACTAATAAGTATATGGAGGATGAATAATTGAATAAAAAAATAATAACAATATTATTAATAATTAGTATATTGTCCACAGGATTGACTGCAATTGCTGCACAAGATAGTAACTTATCTACAGCAGATGTAGCAACCGAAAATACTGAACAGACAAATGATAATGCTGATGTAGCAACACAGGCTGCTGTCAATGATTCAGCAAACAATACTAATGAATCAGAAAATAATACTAACATAACAGATAATCAGACAAAAAAATCAGAAATAAATAAATTATATGAAATGCTCTCATCCTTTGATGATAAACAATACGCTCAATTACTAGGTTTACTTAAAGAAATGGATGAAGAGGATTATGTTGAATTTAGTAAATACCTAAACAGTAACAATAGAACCGAAGAAGGATTATATGATGTATTAAATAACTTAAGTGATGATGAATATTACACATTATACATAATGTTACATAATATCAATTCAAATAAGTCTGAATCTACAATTACTGGTGATCAAATAAGTAAACTACCTCAAAGAACACAAAAAGCTATTGAAAGAACATCAAATGAACAACTTAAACAAGCAGTATCCAACAACAATAATCATAATATATTTAACAATGGTCATCAAACATATAAATTAACACTTGCTGATAAATATATGTTACTTGATGATTTAATAGAAGGTTATCTTTTAACTATTATAAGCTTTGATGAATTTAAAGAAGCAGCACATAATTTAGGATTTGACACTTCAAACTTAGTCTTAAATCCTGATGGATCAATATCATGGGATGGCCTAACAATTCCATCACCTTCAGCAGAAACTGATAACACTTCACAAAACAGCACAGCTACAAATACAACCAATGATACTGCAAACAATACTGCTGATAATACTTCTTCAGATAATACTCAATCTCAAGATACTCAACAGCAAAATACTGGTGATGTTGAAAAAACAGAAACTCAACAGCCAAGTATAGCTAGTGCTTCTTCACAATAATTAATTCAATACCTTTTTTTTCTTTTTTTTTATTTTAAGGCTCTTTTATAATTATATTCTTGTCCTGTTAAACTTATACTTATTAATAATTCATTTTTAACCTGTTATATTATGGAAGAATATAGTAGGGCTGTTGAAAAAATTATAAATGCAATTATGTACTTCTTCAAAAAGAGGGTTTTTTTCTAAACAACTACTAAAATGCTGCTTTTAAATGTTTAAATGAAGTAACTATTTTTAGAAATTTTCAAAATTAGAAAAAGTTAGTGGATATCACAATGGAATATTATTTTAATATACGTGTTCATAAATTGGAAAATATTTTTTCAGATTAATGCATGATGCTGAAATCATATGCTATCTTTAAAGTAATTATGTAAATGTAGATGAAAATAAATTATAACTAATGTCTATAACATTAAATATATTTAATCATTTGGATAATTTCCTATTATTTATATCTTCAACATCATAAAAAAACAAATTACATACACATCATATCTCATTTCTTTTTTAAATTAGTAATACTTGGATAAGTTAAGCCTAAGTTTTATCATGTAATTTATCACATTTTCTTTATTATTTTTTCTTCTTTAGCCAAAGTTAAATAACTATTTTAATCAAATATTATTATTAAAAAAGAGGATACTATAATGGGATAAATTTTCTCTTAAATTTCTATTATAATTTTATACTCGGATATCTAAAAAAAATAAACAAAAAAATATTTTTGTGGGATGATAATATTAAAAAGACAAAAATTATATGCAGCGTTGGTCCGGCATCCGATTCAGTTGATGTAATGACTAAAATGGTCAACAATGGGATGGACTGTGCACGAATTAATCTTAGTCATGCAACAAAAGAAGGCATTCTAGAAACTATTGATGTTATAAGGGAGGTACGTAGAATAACTAATGTACCGGTTGCAGTAATGTATGATACAAAGGGACCTGAATTCAGAACTTTAAAATTTAAGGATGGAGGAATTGCTCTTCAAAAGAACAATACAATTAAGATGAGTAAAACCTGCATAATTGGTAATGAAGATGAATTTGGAGTAAATCATAATGAAGCAATAGACTTTATTCAAATAGGAGATAAAGTGCTAATAGATAATGCATTGCTTGAGTTGGAAGTAATTGATAAAAAAGAGGACTATGTTCTGTTGAAGGCCTTGGGAAATGGTAAAATACTGGATAATAAAACAATCAATGTTCCTGGGGTAAACTTGAATTTGGATTTTATGAGTGAAACAGATAAGAATGACATAGCATTTGCTGCAAAAAATGCATGTGACTATCTTGCATTATCCTTTGTAAACAGAAAAGAAGATGTGATTGAAGCTCGTAAAATTATTGAAGATGCTGGAGGAGATGCACTGATTATTTCAAAGATAGAAAGCAGTACTGGAATTGAAAATATTGATGAAATAATCGATGAATCCGATGGAATCATGGTAGCACGTGGAGACTTGGGAGTGGATGTTCCAATGGAGAAGTTACCAATGCTTCAGAAGAACATTATCAGAAAATGCCGACAGAAGGGCAAGTTTGCAATAGTAGCAACAGAAATGCTCGCATCAATGTATGACAATCCAAGGCCTACAAGAGCAGAAGTCTCTGATGTTGCAAATGCAATACTTGATGGAACAGACTGTGTCATGTTATCAGGTGAGACTACAGTAGGATTGTATCCTGTAGAATCAGTTACAATAATGAATAGAATATGCAAATATGTGGAATCAACAATAGACTATTCAAAACATGTTGCATATAAGGGAACAATAGGAACAAGTGATACAATTGCCAAGCTAGTGGCTGATGCCGTTGAATATTCTGACATTAAACTAATTGTCACCACTACAATGACCGGATTTACAGCTCGTAAAATCAGTAATCTCCGACCAAATACTACAATACTTGCCTGCTGTCCATCAAATCATATAGCTGAAAAGGTAGTTTTAAACTTTGGAGTTAAGCCAGTAACTACTGAAATATATGAAAATACTGATGAAATGGTTGAAAACTCCAGACTAATAGCAAAAAAGGAATTTAACTTAAATGATGGTGATTTAATAATAGTAACTGGGGGATTTCCACTAGGCAAGGCCAGAACAACAAATTATCTGAGAATTATAGAAATCTGATGGAAGTCTTTGAACCTCTCCATCTTGTAGAAGATGGAGATTCTTGGGTTGTAAGTTTTTATTGGAACTTAAAATATACCAAGCTATCCCCCCACGTCCCGTGGGTTCTAAAAGATACATATGTTTCTTTTTAATTAATTGTAGTTTGTATTTCTTTTTGAAAGTATGTTTAATCCTTCTTTTAGTATGTTGATGGCTGCGTTAATGTCATGGTCATCTGTGGTGTTACAATCAGGGGCAAGTCCATTTTCTCATATCTAAAGTTAAATTGTTGAATTTGTAGCCACATGTGCTGCATAGTTTACTGGATGGGTAAAATCTGTCTGTTTGTATGAAGTTTCTATTATTCCAGGATGCCTTGTATTTTTAGTGTGTCAATGAATTTGCTGATACTTATCCTTTGTAGTTTAGAGGATAATTTGTTGTTTTTCCTCATACCTTTAATGTTTAGGGCTTCCATACAAAATATTTCTGATTTTCTAAGACAATTTTTGTGGCTGATTTTGTCAATGTAATCTTTTATTTTATTGGTTTTTTTTTATCTTACTATTTATAATATTTTTTTGAGTTCTTTATCGGTAGTTGTTACTTTCTTTACTCTTTTTCTGCTGGAGGCTTCTCTGGTATTTTTTGATCATTTTCTTCTTCATCTGTAACGTCTAAATTGGCTATCTTCAGATTATTACTTAAGGTTGCAAAATGTTTTTTAATCCCATATCAATACCTACAGTCATTTCAGATTCATGGTAATTGTTGGTGTATGGTTTCAACATTTTACTACTGCATAGTATTTTCCATTCTTAAATTCTACCGTAGCATTGTTAATTCACCCAAAAAACATACAAATAAATTAAATAAACAATTCAATATAATTAAACATGTTTAATTAAAATAATTTCATAATTATATGATTATTACTTATATTTTACTATATAAATTTAATCCAAAGATGATAATTAACACAAGAGGGGTGATGATAAGTAATAATAAAATAATATTCAAAAATTAAACAAAATAAATATTTATTAATAATAATACAAGTGTATTACTAAATTGTGAAAAAAAATAATTATTGTCAACACTCATTTTAAAAGTGTCTAATCAAAAGTCAATATTAATTAATCCCCTAGAGATAGGCTTTTGATTATTTTTTTTAATACTTTTTTTTAGCATGCTTTAAGTGAATTTATACTTTGCTGATGTTTCTTTCCATTCTCAATCTATGGATGTTGAGGTATTCATTTTATGATAAATCCTCATATTAAAGTAGCTTAAATCTTTGAAGCAAACAACCAACATCAATAAATTAAAAATATATATACTGTTAGTATACAAATATTTAGTTATATATTATATGATTTTAACTATTTATTTAGTTAAATTATTTATCTTTTTAACTATTTATTTAGTTAAATTATTTATCTTTTTAACTATTTATTTAATTAAAGTCATGGAGTATGTGATTATAATGGAAGATAAAGATACATTATTAAAGAATTATATTAATGAAAATTTAACACAAATGCCTTTAGCATATAGAAACAAAATTGGTACTAATAATGAGAGATATAATCACAGATTGGAATTTGAATATATTAAATGTTATATAGATAATTTTTTAAATGATATTGAAGATGAACGTTTCATAGTATTGCCGGGTATAAGGGGTGTTGGAAAATCAACACTGCTATTTCAAGTTTATGAGTATCTGCTTAGAGAAAAAGAAGTACCCTATAATCAAATATTATACATATCATGTGATGATGTAAATGATATAACAGAATGTAGTTTAAGAGAAATAACTGAATTATATATTAGAAATCATCATGATAATAATATTCGTTTATTGGATAAAAAGATATTCTTACTAGTTGATGAATCTCAATATGATAAGAATTGGGCTTTATCTGGTAAAATAATATATGATAGGACAAAAAATATATTTATGATATTTACTGGTTCTTCAGCACTACATTTGGAATATAATGCAGACGCTGCACGAAGATCATTTACTCATGAAATTAGACCCATCGATTATTTACAACATTTACGATTAAAATATAATATAAAACTAAATCATAAACATTCTATTCTATACGAAATATTATTTAAGGGTAATATTAAAGAAGCTGTTAAAATAGAATATGAATTTAATAATCAAATAATGAAAAACTATAATTTTAATGAAAATGAATGGAACAATTTTTTATATTATGGTGGATTTCCTATTTATTTCAAAGAGGATAATAAAAGAAAAATAAGGGATAAAATCGTTAGAATGACAAAAAAAGTTGTTGAAAAAGATTTACCTCAGATAAAAAATATATCTGAAGAAAATCGTACCAATACGAATCGTTTCCTAAATTATATGGCATTGATAGATTCTGCTGATGTCTCACAAAACAAGATATCCAATTATCTTAAAACATCTCTTGGAAACATTGAAACGATTATAAACTTATTAACTAAAACTCATTTGATATTTCATTTAGAAGCCTATGGAACTCCTACAAAAAGAAGTAGAAAATCCTGGAAATACTATTTTGCAACAAGTAGTATAAAATATGCACTTGCTAGTTATGCAGGTAATATTGTTACTGATAAAAATAAGATGGATGGTATTTTATTGGAAACTATGATTGCATCAAAACTATATGAATTATCTGATAATAATTATAATTTTTCATTATATTATGATGCATCAAAGAAATCAAATGTGGATTTTATTATACATTCACCTATTGTAGAAACTGTTCCAATAGAAGTAGGTAAAGGTAAAAAAGATAATAGACAAATACTCACAGCAATGGATCATTATGGTTCTGATTTTGGTATAATTATTTCAAATAAAACAGTAAAAATAGAAAAGCAAGATAATATAATCTATATTCCTCCAAGAACTTTTGCATTATTATAATCATTTTGGGATAAATAGTATTATTTTAATGGATGTATACAATTCTGATGTGATAGGTATTGTATTTATATGATATCTTAATGGGGAATAGATTTTCATATATATGTCATGTTTTTTGTTTGTCTATCACTAATTATAATTTGTATCATATAATTTAATATATTAAACAATGTGGAGGTAAAATATGAATAAGAGTAGAATAATAGTCTTTATTTCTATGATAATTATCATTATTTCAACTCTTGGAATTATTAGTGCTGCTGATGTATCAAATAATACTGATGTATCAAATAATACTGATGTATCAGGTGATATGAATGATGATACTGGTATTGATACGGCAAATCATAATAATCCTACCAGTACAAAAGAGGATACTGGTTCCTTAAGTAATCTGAGTGATGAATTTGATAAAAATGTAGTCAATCTAACAAGAGATTATAAATATGATGAAGAAGAGGATGGTGATTTTGAGGATATAGGATTATCCGGAAGAAAAAATCTTATAATTAATAGAAATAATCATACCATTGATTTAGGTAATCATTCAGTTCTCTTTGATATCTATGGTTCAACTGTTGAGTTAAATAATCTAATTATAAAAAACTTTTATGATTCTGCAATTATTGCAGATGGTTCTGAAATCACATCAACAAATGTAACATATATAAATGAAATTGACACGAATTCTGCTAGAGCAGTAACACTTACCAATTCAACATTTACTAGTTATAATGATAAGTTGAGTTTTGACCAAAATTATGTACTAGCTTCTTTTCTTATTTAAACCTTTTAAATTATTCTATTTTTTATTATACTTGCTAATATTTCTTATTTTTTTTATTTCTATTAATAATTTGTAATACATTTAAACATATTTTTTATTATTTTTCCATAGTGTTTATATGTTTTCTTTGTTTTAATCAGTTATTATTCTTATTCTTTTATAATTAAGTATTTATATTATTAATATCATATTATTTATTAGTTATAATTGAAATAAAGATTATATTATTAGTTATACCTAAATTTATAGTTTTTTTATTTGTATTTTAATGTATTATTAATATTTTATTGTTTTTATTTAATTTAGAGTAATTATGGCTAATTAATTTCGTGTGATGATATGTTTATGATTTCTAAGAAATTTGATGAATCTTTGAAAAATTTTGTGGAAAGACGTTATATCGAGGATATTGATGAAGATCATGTTGTGTTTTTTGTGATGTTCTTTGTTGAAATGTATTGTAAATCTATTTATGAGGATTTTGAATGTAAAGAGCGTGGTAGACCACGTTTGAATGCTAAAAATATGTTGACTTTACTCTTGTATTGTCATATGATTAAGTTGTTTTCTCCTGGTGATATATCGGAGTTTACGAAGACAGATTCAGTTTTTAAGTTGATTATGGAGGGTGTTAGTGTTTCTCGTACTAGTGTGCATCGTTATCATGAATATTTCATGAAATACTATCAGGAAATACGGTCTAAAACATTGTTATTTGCTTATGATTATGACATAACTAGTTTTAGTCGTGTAGCTACTGATGGTACGATATTAAAGGCTTGTAATGCATCTTTTAATTATATTACTAAGAAGGATTTAAGAAGATTATTGAGAATTCTTAAAAATAAGAAATATGGTGTAACTGAAGTTGCTTTACTTAAGAAATCTGCACAGAATTTTTACTATAATAAGAATATGACTGTTGAGCAAAAGATAATGTTTCTAGAGGAAGCAAAAATCCAAATGCGGATATATGGTAAAAAGAAAATACCATTATTTGATCCAGAAGCACGGTGGATGTTGAATAAGAAAAAGAAGAAACAATTATCATATAATATTCAAACTTGTGTTGACACGGAATCTCAGCTATTCTTAAGTGTTTATGCATCACAGAATGCTACAGATCACTATGAACTTCCACCAACACTTGAAAGAGCAATAGAAAATAGTCCTCAAAAACCACAAGAAGTATTGGCTGATGTAGGATACAACACAGAAATAACATTTTCATTTCTTAAAAAAGAAAATATGGAAGGATACATTTACAACGCAACACAATCCAGAATAGACAAAGGAAAAAGAAGAACCAATCCCTTCAGCTTAGACAATGTAGAAATACATTACGAAGAAAACTACATAGAATGCTTCATGGGATATCCACTCTTCAACGAATACACATACCATGTTCACGATGAAAAGAAAACAGCAAAAGGAATACCCAATGAAACCAAAAGAATATACGTTAATACAGAAGCATGCAAAGATTGTCCACTACGAGAAGAATGCTTAACAGAAAAACAACACCATAAAACATACACCATCTACGGATCACCAGAAAAAAGAGAAATGATAACCAAAATGAGGGAAAAAGAAGCTAAAAAAATATACAAACAACGAGCACCCACAGTAGAATCACCATTCGGCACATTAAAACAATTCTACCACCTAGACACAATATACTACAGAGGACGAGAAAAAATAGAAAACATATTACAACTCTATGCAACCGCCTACAACCTAAAGAAAATCCATGAAACACTAAAAACAACACTTACAGAGGGGGTGTCCGAAATACAGTCCAACAAAACAAACTCCTTTTCAAATATGGATAAAAAATAAAACTTGTTTTTATTA
>SUTR01000081.1 GCA_015062825.1 Methanosphaera stadtmanae | reverse complement strand
AATGCAACATCATACAGGTCAGATGAAACACTCCTCCTCATAGGAATAAACGAAGACAGAACAAATTACATCCACTATAATGATTTACAAATGGGACTGGTTATAACAGCAAATGACACCAACAAATACCTATTTAATACACAAGCATCAGCAAGATTACCAGAACTAGCAAGAATGGCATTAAACAGTGTAAAGTCAAATATTGCAAAAACGGCACAAACAATGCTAATGCAACTGTCTGAAAGCTCAACAGTATATGCCTTGGCAAACAATCAAACAAACATACTAAAATTATATTCAGAAATTTTAAACGATGTATATATCTTACAACATACAGATACAGGAATAATCGAAAACATTATAATAATAGGAAATTTTACATATAATGGAGCAATAACAGATCCATTAGTTGAAGACGGATACTATGATAATAATCCTAAAAATAAAACAATCAAAAAAGCATCTACAATGGAATGTTTTGAAAGCCAATGCAACTTCGACAGCATTGAAGGTGCACATTCTATCTTTGGATTTGGAACAGACAGTGGATGGGCAGTAATAGAATCATTCATCGGAGGAGGTATTGCAGGCATAGGTGTAGGCATAGCAATAGGTGCTATAGGTGTTGCATCTGCTCCTGTAACTATTACAGTTCTATTAGGGTTAGGAATAGGGACACTAATAATGGCTGATTCTCATGGTATATTTTCAGGTAAAGCAACTAGGGATGATTGGATTGGTTTTGCAATTGATGTTGGGATGGTGGGGATAAGTCCTGGTGTATCAAGTTTAACATCAAAAGCAGTTAAAGCTTCATTTTCACGTCTAACTAGGGGAACTGTTGAGTTTAGTTCTTTAGAATGTAAAACTGAAATCAAAAACTTTCTAACAGTAATGAAAACAACATCAGAAGAATGTATAAATTTTGGAAGAGATGAAATAATCTCAAAAGGACTAAACGACACAGTTTATAATATGATGGGATGGTAAATATGTCACCAATTGTAATAATAACGATAATTAATGCTCTTTTATGGGGAATAGTTGAAATATGTTTTTATTCGAGAATTTTTAAGATGAAAATATTCAATTTAAAAGATAAATGTTATATTCTTGTGTCAGAGGATAAATTAAGATTGTTGAAAGAAAAATTAATTGAAGAGAATATTGATGAAGATTACATAAATTTTAATGGAAAAAATATAAGATTATTGTATGAAAATTATAAGATTCAAGATGATAGAAATATAATTTTTCTCAATCACAAAGGTCGGCTTATTGAAAAGGGAATTATACTTCCAATAAGTTTAATAATAATGTTCTTACCTTTGATAATATTTTTAATTCAAACGCGTAATATAATGTTTTTTGAATTTATATTCCTTGAGATTTTTTGGCTTTATAGTATATTTATCATTTATTTAAAAATGAAATTTAGTAAAATAAAGGATTTGGATGAAGATACGTGTTATAAACATACTTATATTACATATATGATGCATTATAATAAAGTATTTATTATATCAGTGGCTTTTGTTCTTTTTGGATATTTACCTACTCGTGCAAATATACTTTTAATAGTTCTTCTTATTATATTTATTAGGATGCATTTGAATTTGTTTATTGATAAAATTGATAAATGGTTGCCTTGGAATGTTTTAGAAAAACATAATACGGATCGGAGAAATAAAATAGAGTATGCATTAACTATGTTTCTTTTAGGTTTTTGTAATATGTTTTTAGCAATATGTCCTTTACATATTACATTTTAGGTGATTGAAAAAAGGAAATTTGATCAAATGGGATGAAAATGCATTTTGAAAGCTAAAATTACAATGAAAAATGTTTATATAACAGTGTGTTAAGCTTCATTTTCACGTTTAACAATGGGAGAAACTGTTGAGTTTAGTTCTTTAGAATGTAAAACTGAAATCAAAAACTTCTTAACAGTAATGAAAACAACATCAGAAGAATGTATAAATTTCGGAAGAGATGAAATAATCTCAAAAGGACTAAACGACACAGTTTATAATATGATGGGATGGTAAATATGATAAATATAGGAATATTGACAATCATTAATGTTGTTTTTCTAATAATTTTGGCAGAATATTTTAATAATAGAATTTATATGTTAAATATCTTCAATAAGAAAGAGAAATGCTACATAAAAGTATCTAAAAATCACTTGAAATTGTTGAAAGAAAAATTAATTGAAGAGAATATTAATGAGGATTACATAAAATTCGAGG
This sequence comes from Methanosphaera stadtmanae, assembly GCA_015062825.1. Classification (GTDB taxonomy): domain Archaea; phylum Methanobacteriota; class Methanobacteria; order Methanobacteriales; family Methanobacteriaceae; genus Methanosphaera; species Methanosphaera stadtmanae_A. The sequence continues at coordinate 4,414 of SUTR01000081.1, read as the reverse complement.
GAAAATGTGTAACATTATTATCTCAGAAGTATAAAATTCCTAAAGATGGAAACTTAATTATTCTCAATCACAAGGGGAATTTTATTGTACATGGAATACTCGTTCCAATAGCAATAATCTTGGGTTTTTTACCTTTGATATTATATTTAATTCCCATGCGAAATATTATGCTACTTGTATTGTTTTTTTCACTTCTGATTTGTTTTTTTAGTAATCTTATTGTTTATTTAAAAATTAAGTTTAGTAAAATAGAAGATTTGGATGAAGATACGTGTTATAAACATAATTATGGTACATATATGATGCATTATAATAAAGTATTTATTATATCAGTGGCTTTTGTTCTTTTTGGATATTTACCTACTCGTGCAAATATACTTTTAATAGTTCTTCTTATTATATTTATTAGGATGCATTTGAATTTGTTTATTGATAAAATTGATAAATGGTTGCCTTGGAATGTTTTAGAAAAACATAATACGGATCGGAGAAATAAAATAGAGTATGCATTAGCTATGATGCTTTTAGGTTTTTGTAATATGTTTTTAGCAATATATCCTTTACATATTACATTTTAAGTTATTAAAAGGTAGGAAATTGACTAAATGAAAAATAAGCATTTTTGAAAACTAAAATACAATAAAAAAAATGGGATCATATAATTATTCTCCTTTTTCATCTAATTTTTTTTTTACTTGAAAATAATCCGAAATTTATTTGAACTGTTAGTTTTAATAATTTAATGTTGCTTTTTATCTTCAACTGTAATAGTGGAATATTTTCCACTTCTTTAATCATATCTTATTTTTAATCTCATCCTACATGAAAACTTCCAAATTAATAAAAATTATATTCAATTAGAAACATATATAATAATATAATCTAGGATAATGCTAGTTTAATTCTTAATGTATTATTCCTATAATGTTTATTTACTAATATAATAATTAAAAGAGGAGTATGGATATTTAATGTCAAATGATATACCAAAGGATTATGACCATGAAAGAGAAGTTGAACTTCAGGATTTATGGCAGAAGGAAAACACTTATCGTTTTATAGGTGATGGAACCAAGCCAACATACATTATTGATACACCGCCACCATATCCAACAGGAAAACTGCATATGGGACACGTACTTAATTGGGTGTATATGGATGTAATTGCACGTTTTAAACGTATGAATAATTATGATGTATTATTCCCACAGGGATGGGATTGTCATGGACTTCCAACAGAGGTAAAAGTAGAAGAGATACATGAAATCAAAAAGAACGATGTGTCAAGAGAAACATTCCGTGACTACTGTATAGACCTTACCCATGAAAACATTGAGAAAATGAGGGTACAGATGCGCAGCATGGGATATTCACAGGATTGGAATCATGAATACATTACAATGCTACCAGAAAATAAGATGAGAACACAATTATCATTCCTAAAGCTATATAATGAGGATATGATTTATCAGGATATACATCCAATCAACTGGTGTCCACGATGTGAAACTGCAATAGCATTTGCAGAAGTAGAATATAAGGATAACACTACAAAACTAAACTATGTAAACTTCCCAGCAACAGAAGGTGACAGTTATGTTACAATTGCAACAACAAGACCGGAATTATTATGTGCATGTGTAGCAGTAGTAGTACATCCGGATGATGAAAGATACATGGATTTACATGGAAAAACTGTTAAACTACCAATATATGAACGTGAAGTAAAAATCATCACAGATGAATCAGTAGACCTTGATTATGGTACAGGAGTAGTTATGATCTGTACATTTGGGGATAAGACTGATGTTGAGTGGGTAACAAGATACGATCTTGATGTAATTGATGCAATATCAGAAAATGGTCTGATGATGGATGTAGCAGGCAAATATGCAGGCATGCCAATTAAGCAATGTCGTAAAAACATCATAGAAGACCTTAAAGAGGAAGGCTATCTTACAAAACAGGAAGATGTAGATCAGAATGTAGGATTATGTTGGAGATGTAAAACACCAATCGAGATAATGACCAAAAAACAATGGTTTGTAGCAGTTAAGAAAATGACTGATGACATAATAAGTCAAGCATCAAGCATGAGATGGATACCAGACCATATGTACATAAGACTAGAAAACTGGGCAAACAGTATGGATTGGGACTGGTGTATATCAAGACAAAGAATATTTGCAACACCAATACCTGTATGGTACTGTGATGACTGTCACAAGGTAATACTTCCAAGTGAAGAACAACTACCAGTTGATCCAACAATCGATCAGCCAGACCATCCATGCAGCTGTGGATGTACAAGCTTCACACCAGAAGAGGACGTGCTGGATACATGGATGGACAGCTCAATAACACCACTTACCGTAGCAGACTGGCCAAATCCAGGATGGGAAAATGTATATCCATCAACACTACGTCCACAGGGACATGACATCATACGTACATGGGCATTCTACACAATACTCAGATGCTATGCACTCACAGGCCAAAAGCCATTTGATGAATTGGTAATAAATGGAATGGTATTTGGAGAAGATGGACATAAGATGAGTAAATCATTAGGAAATGTAATTGCACCAGAAGAAGTAATAACACAATACGGTGCAGATGCATTAAGACTGTGGAGTGCAAACAGTGTACCGGGATCAGACGTACCATTTGGATGGAAAGACATTAAACATGCATATAAATTCCTCAGAAAATTCTGGAATGCATTCAGATTCATCAACATGAACCTGGATGATAACATACCAGAAAACTTATCCGGAGATAATATTATAGACAAATGGATACTGTCAAAATTAAACAGATTAAACAGGACAGTTACAGAAAGCTTTGAAGAATACAACTTTGCCAAAGCAGAACAGTCAATATACAACTTTGTATGGCATGACTTTTGTGATGAATACATAGAAGCAGTTAAATACAGATTATATGAAGATCTTGACTCAACTGCCGATGCAAAATACACATTAAAAACAGTAATAGAAACAGTACTTAAACTAATGGCACCAATCACACCATTCTTCTCAGATATGGTAAATCAATATCTTGGAAATGACTCAAAACAATTACATATAGGTGGATGGCCACAAATAAATGAAGAACTAATAAGTGATGAAGCAGAAATTGTGGGAAGCTATGCAATAGATATCATTGATGAACTAAGAAGATACAAATCATCACATGGAATACCATTAAATCAACAGGTAGACATAGTAAACATCTACACCGAAGATGTGGATAAAATAGAAAAATGTATAGAAGATATAAAGAATACCAACAAGGTAACAAATATCACAGTACAAAATGGACAGCCTGACTTACATGAAAAAGTAATAAGCATGGAACCAGTAATGAGCAAGATAGGACCAGAATTCAAACAAGATGCAAAGAAAATCATAGATTACATAGCAAACAATAATCCTGATGAAATTGCAAAAGAATTAGAAGCAAACGGTAGTGTAGCAGTAGATAATGTATCATTTACAAAAGAACATGTTACAACAGAATCCGAACTGGTAAGTCAAACAGGAGAAGTGGTGGATATACTAAAAACAGAAGAATATGACATATTGCTGGAAGTACAACAATAATTTTTGATATTATGCTTCTCTTTTAAACTCCTATTTTATTTTTTTTTCTTTAGTTTTCATTTTTTCATGGTATTGGCTAATGTTAGCATATTATCTAATATAATGCAAATAAGAAAGTAGTGATTCTGATTTTTAATCTAGTATGGTGAAATAATATTACTTAATTCTCTAATTTTGGATTAAACGTTAAAAAAAGGTGGAAAATAAGTTAAATCATTGATCTAAACAATTCTTTAACCTGATAATCCGTACCATATGTACCAACAATATCCTCATGGGTTGTGACCTGATATGTAACATTATTCTTTCTAAAATAATAATTAACATCAGTAGTATTATTGTCTACAAGCTTAACCTTATTTATTTTATCATTGGCATTAATTACCATAGTATCCTGTGTAACATTATCATCCTTATGCTCTGTCAAATAGTTATGTATAAGATAATCAACACTTTCCTTGTAAAATATTCTAATGTCTAATTGATTTGAACCATTATTTAACGTGTAATGATCATAATTTTCCTTATTTAAAACATATCCCTTTGGAGCAGTAATATGTGTTGTTCCCATAATCTCCTTATTTTCACCAGTGAAGTTTTCAACATAATAAATTACACTAACTACTGATAAAATGATTGCAAAAATTATAATCCAGTCAATCTTATTCATAATATCACAACCCTTTGATTTGATAATTAATATATGATGTTATTGATTATTTATTTTTTATTTCAATTATTGATGAAACCTATTCCAAACCTAATTGAATTTTAAGTATCTAACTAGAATTATTCATATAATTTTTTCC
>SUTR01000001.1:55006-90716 GCA_015062825.1 Methanosphaera stadtmanae | reverse complement strand
TCAATGCTGTCAATTTAAGTAGTTATTATTTTATTAGTTTATTTTTATTTTTGATTATTTTTTAATTTTTATTTTTATTTTTTTCATTAGTTTTTCTTTGTTTTAATTTATTATTACTTTATTTATTGTTATAGTTGTTATTATTAGTGTTTATTTTTTTAATTATTATTTTAATTATTAATTAGTGTTTTATTTATATATTACTTTTTATATGTATTTTATTAGTGAATATGATTTCTATATTATTTCGAATTTTGTTATGAGTTTATTGTATTCATTTTTATTTGAATTTATTTTATTTGTGGTGTTAATTTATGAATTTTATGGTTGGGGTTGAGAATTCTATTTGTAGGATTGAAGACTATAATGATTATAAGTATTGGTATGGACGTAAAGCTTTTATTCGTGTTCGTAAATGGAGTTTTATGGATTATGTACTTTTTGTTTTAGTCAATAAAGGTCGTAGTTGTGCTATTGAGATTGAAGAGTATGTTAAAGAACGTTGGGATGATGAATCTAAAATCATTTCTAAACAGGCTTTATCAAAGCAACGACTTAAAATTAAACCTAAAATATTTAAAGACATGAACATGGACTTCATAAGTGATGTATTTAATAGTTCTGAATTTGAACATGATTTTAAAGATTATACAATACTTATAGTGGATGGTTCTGATCTTCAATTACCTAATATTAAAATTACCAAAGAAGAATTTAATGTTACACCAGATACCATAGTGTACACCCAGGCACCAAGTGTTAAAGCTTCTATGTTGATAGATGCTAAATATAACCTTGTAGTTGATGCTATCTTGGGTGATTTTAAATCAAATGAAAGGGAATTAGTTAAACAACACATATCTAATATTGAAGATAAAATAAACTTGGAAAAAACTGTAATAATCTTTGATAGAGGTTATATATCACTTGAATTAATGTTATTCCTTGAAAACAAAGGTATTAAATATTTATTCAGATCCAATGAAAGATACTACCAAAATGAAATATTAACTATGAAATCCCGTGATGAAACAATACAATTAGAAATCAATACCAACAGAACTCAAAACATCAAAGATAAAAACATAAAAAAAACAAGCACTAAACCTAGAATATTATCAAACAAGAATAGGCAAACCCCTATTAGATAACGGAGTTACAGAAATATTATTTACTAACATCAGCGAATCAGAAGCAGACATTCACAAACTCAAAGAATTATACAAAATGAGGTGGGAAATCGAATTAAATTATGAAAAAATCAAAAATAAGCTACGAATAGAAAATTTCTCTGGAAAAAGAAGAACCATAATTGAACAAGACTTCTATTCACAAATATACATCTTCAATTTACAAATGGCAATACAAAACAAAGCACAAAAAGAACTAGAACCAGAAAACAAAGAATTACGAGAAAAACACGATAAAGAAAAACGACCAAACACCAACATGATAATAGGACGTCTCAAAAACAAACTAACCAAAATACTATTAAAACCATTAAACGAAATAAAAAGAATCATAAACAATTTAATCATCAAATCCATCAAATTCACAACAGATCACAAATTCAACAGACATTCAACAAACAGAAAAACCAAAAGACATGTAAAATACCCCTATAATCTAAGAAAATGCTTTAAACAAAATATTTTTTTTTCATAGGAAAGGATAATACCAAGCAACACAAATCAAAAATTAAGTTGACAGCATTGACTATTTTTCGAGTACCCTATTAGTAATAGTTTCCGTAAACATTGTTTATGGAATTTTGTTTTTTGAAACTAAGCGATTACCACAAGTAATAATACTAGATAAATGTTTAAGATTATTATAAGAAAACAAGATTGACTATAAGAAATATTACAGATAACCCTCATAATAAACGAAGAACATTATTAAAAAACTGAAAAGTAATCATTACATGTAATACCTAATAATTAAAAAAGAATAGAAAGGATGATTATATGTAATGGTATGATGTTCTCATATTTTACCATTATTTTATTTTTGAAGGGTGTGTGGTTGAATTAGTAGTCTTGTTTTTTAGAAGGTTCCTCCACCTCCACCACCAAATCCTCCACTACCAGCCCCTCCAATTCCCGAAGTAGAAGTGTCTGTTCTTGATAATATATTGAATGAAGATTGCATAACAGCAAGACCTCCATAATATGTAAAAGATACTGTATTTATGTCATTAAATGAATCATACGCTATCCGATTTGTTTCAAAATATTTTCTCATGTTTTTTGTTGCCTTATCTGCGCATCCAAGTGCTGTGGCATATACTAGGTATCTTCCCCATACGTGTACTGATGATGGTGGTCTTTGGCTGATTAGACTGTAGTCTTTTATGTATCGTTCAAAGTTTTTCCATTTATGATATGTCTCTTTTCCCTGTGGTGTCCGTCTTCCAACAACAAATTTTGGAATAAAAAACATTAATATAGCAAATACCATCATAAGCATCATTAATACAGCCATTAATTCCAGGATGAACATTGATGGTATAAGTTTAAAGAATATTACAATAAATATAATTATTACTATTAAAAAATACGTACGTCGTATTTTTTGTAAGACTTTCAATCCCTGGTCATCAAAATATTTTTCAACATATGAATCGGGAATTTCCTCTTTGGCCTGTTTTATCCATGTGTTTCTGAAATTCTGGAATGCCATACGATCTGATCTTACTATATCTCCAAGGAATATGTCACCATTTACTGCATTGGATGATAAAAATCCTATTATTATTTTTTCATGTTCTTTCAAGGTGGTTGTATCTTTATTGGTACATCTGATAATTGTATCATCATTGGAATACAATATTTTAAAGTAGTTTTTATCTATTAGGTCAAGTATTGTTGCATACATTGCATCATTACCTATATTTTTAAGTTTTCCTCTTGTAATTGCATATACCTGTACTGGAGATTCATGTGTGGGAAGATCATACTCATACTTTGCATTATAATCTATTTTTGGTTCTCTGCCATACAATCCATAGATTCCTATTGGAATGATTGTGAGTATACTTAATGCTGTGAAGAAAAATGTTACTCTGATATTATCATAATATTTTCCTTGTGCATAATCATTGTTCTTGTCTTTTTTTTCTGAGTAATAATTTTGGTCTTGTTCTATGAGTTCTCTTGCATCACCTTTTATGTGTTGAGCATATATTGCATGTTTGAAATTGTCTTTAGGCATTATTAATCTCTGTTCAAATGATGTGTGTGCACCAATGTTTTCCAGTTTAGCAGTTAATGTATCCTCACTCGTCCACTGGCTTGAGATAACATTATCCTCGGGGTTGTTCCAGTATTTTACATATTCCTTAGTGTATGGTATGTGAATGGTAGATTCCAGGTAATCTACACTTGTATTCCATTCACCACCCCAAGTCATATACTGCAATTCTGCTATATCATTATAAACTTTCAAACCTTTATCTATTGTATACTTGTATGTTACTGATACCTTTGCATCGCGTGTTTTCTGTGTTTTAGCCCTATCACTGTAGAGCCATACCCTAAGCTTTGTACTATTGCCATATCTTATTACCTCTAATTTATTATAGTATCCTGGAGTTTCTACTGAAATATTTCGTATTGTCTGATTTTGATTAAGTGGAATATCTCTGAATACTCCATTAACACTTCCCTGAATATTATATATTATTTCTTCACTGATTACTGTTGAACCATCTTCTTTTACTGTGATATCCTTAATAACTGATGGTATGGTAAAATCACCTTCAGTTGCCAGAGATATGGGCATTAACATAAACAGTAAAATCAATGTTAATACTAACATTTTTCCTGCATTCATACTAACACACTCTCCCAACTATTGTAATTTTGAGGAGGAATTTTTTTTAGAAGGTTCCTCCACCTCCGCCACCAAATCCTCCACTGCCACTGCTTCCTATTGATCCACTTGAATCACTTTCAGATTCTGATAATGTGTTGAATGATGCTTCCACATGAGCAAATCCATTATAGTAAGCAAATGATACTGCACTGCTGTCCGTGAATGTATCTTCATCAATATTCACTGATTTAAAGTATTGTTTCATGTTTTTTGTTACCCTGTCGGCACAGCCTAGTGCCGAAGCATATACAAGGTATTTTCCCCATACCTGTACTGATGATGGTGGCCTTTCCTTTATCAGACTATAATCTTTTATGTATTTTTCAAAGTTTTTCCATTTGTCATAAAATTCCTTTCCCTCCGATGTCCATCTTCCCGGAACAGTGTTCGGTACAATAAAGAGTATTACACCACCAATCATGAAAACAAACATTGAAACAAGTGCTAATGTTGTCAAATAAGCTGGTATCAGCATAAATACCATTACAATCATCGTTAGGATAAACAATATCCAGAACATTATTCCACAGTACAATAAGAGCTTTGAGCCTCTGTCATCAAAGTACTGTTTTATCCATGTGTCTGATGTTTCTTCACGTGCCTGTTTATACCATTTGACACTGAATCTCTGGAATTGATGATAGTGTGATCGTCTGCCCACATAACCTATTGATATATCACCATCCTGAGCAAACGAGGATAAAAAATCAATTAATGACAACTCATATTCACGTAAGTGGCCCATGTCCTTACCAGTTTGTCTGATAATCGTATTGTCTCTATCATTCACCACTATTTTAAAGTATTTCCTGTTAATCAGGTCAAGAATTGTTGCATACATCGCATCATCTGTTATAACTCCCACATTCCCATTTATTAATATGTTTACCTGTAGTGGTGTTGCATCACTCGGCAGGTCATACTCGTATTCTGCATTGTATTCAATTTTTGGTTCTCTTCCAAAAAACCAGTATATTCCAAAGGGTACTAATAACACTAAACCCAGTATTGTCCATGCAAGAGTAACTATAATATTTTGTTTATTATGTTCTTCCTCATACTTTCTCTGATCATCTTCTATCCTTTGTTTTGCATCAACATGTATTACCTGAGCAAAAGTTGTGTTTTTAATATAATTTTTGGGCATTAAAATTCTTTGTTCAAATGAGGTATGTGCATCAATATTTTCAAGTTTAACTGTTAATGTATCATCACTTGTCCACTGACTTGATACTACATTATCCCCCGGATTGTTCCAGTATTCTATATCATTTTTTGTGCCCGGTACGTGGATGTTTGATTCCATACTATCTACTTTTGAATTCCACTCACTTCCCCATGTCATGTACTGCATTTCTGCAATGTCATTATATACTTTCACACCCTTACGTATGGTGTAATCATAGGTAACTTCCACCCTAGCATTTTCTGTTTTACGTGTTTTATCCTTATCCTCATATAACCATACCCTTAATATGGTACTATTATTATTTCTATCAACTTCCAACGTATTATAGTAACCGGGAGTTTTAACCGAGATGTTCCTCACAGATTGCCTGCCAGTTAAAGGTATATTCCTGTATACTCCGTTAACACTTCCCTCAATATCATAAACTATCTTCTCGGAGATATGTACTGATCCATCATCATTTACTGTTACATCTTTAACAACACTAGGAATTTTATAGTCTCCATCCCCCGCAATTGTTACCGGAACCAACAAAAACAATAAAATCAACAATACAATCATCAAATTTCTACTTTTCACTAGATACACACCCTTAATTGTTATATAAAAAAAATAATTAAATAAAAAAAAATATTATGGTACTACTTATTAGGTTCTAAAGTATCAATAATCATAGTAACAGGATTATCCTCATACTCAGGCACAGTCTGATTATCATACAAATTCAAAGTAATAATATACGATTGACCATACTTTTTAACAGTATAAACACACGAAATAATACCATCCTTCATATAATTCTGCTGATTAATTTTAGCCTTACCAAACGTATAATTCTGTTCCCCCATCAACGTATAACCACTGTTAATACGATTAGTTCTTGCCATATTTGTATCAATAATCTGACCTTCATACATCGTCATCACATACTCATCATTCGAAAGAATCACATGATCACCACTTTCCTGAAGCATATAACCATCAGGCAACGAAAAACTCGAATTACCAACAACAAACGTATCAGCATAAACAGCCGAAAAACCACAAAGCGCAAATAAGAATAATCCTAAAATAACAACTGATTTCAATTTCATAAGATTAACCTCCCATCCTATAATAAATTAACTAACATTTAAACATTTCTAATAGCATGACAAGAATCACCTCACCTTAACATGAATAATAATATAAAACAACACATATATATAGTTATCCACCTAAAAATACATAATATAACCAATTAAAGCAAAACAAGAAGGATACAACCAAAATAGAAAAATAAGAAACTTACAAACATATTACAAACCACTAACAAAACCACATACACCAAAAAGAACAAATAAACCATAAAAAAACAAAAAAACCCCTCCTCCCCCTAAAATATAAACAATATAATAAACAATAATTAAACAATATTACAATAAAACATACTCAAAAAACCAATCCCCAATTTACATAAACAATGCTTACAGAAAAATTATTAAATAAAGAAAACAAATACCACCAACCTGGGAATAGGACGTCTCAAAAACAAACTAACCAGAATACTATTAAAACCATTAAACGAAATAAAAAGAATCATAAACAATTTAATCATCAAATCCATCAAATTCACAACAGATCACAAATTCAACAGACATTCAACAAACAGAAAAACCAAAAGACATGTAAAATACCCATATAATCTAAGAAAAAGCTTTTAAACAAAATATTTTTTTTTTCATAGGAAAGAATAATACCAAGCAACACAAATCAAAAATTAAGTTGACAGCATTGGAAATTTACTATGAAAAATAAATCCTCTTGAATCAATATTTCTATGAAAATATTTTATTTATTCTTAAAACTAAAATTTATTCATCACTTTATAAAAATAAGAGTTAATTGTTAATATAGTTAAATAATTATAATAAAATTTTTGTTTAAAAAAAAGAAAAAGTATAAGAAAAACTTATACTTCTGGTGCCTTAAGTTTTTTGAAGTTTTTAGATGACATACTGTCATAACTTAATAGCATAGTTGAACCGTTATGCAATACTGAGGTAATGGATGGTGTTATTACACCAGCAATACCTAATGCCATAAATGAAGTGTTTAATACAAGTATACGACTATAATTCTTATGAATCAAGTCAAGCATTTTCTGGCTTAAAAGTCTTACAGTTACCAGATCTTCTAATGTTGGTCTAAGTAATGTAATATCTGCTACCTCTCTTGCAAGGTCTGATGAGTCTTTCATTGCAACAGATACATCAGCTGCAGATAATGCTGGAGAATCATTGATTCCATCTCCTACCATAATGACAGTTCTACCTTTTGCTTTTAGTTCTTCTACAATTCTGGACTTATCTTCTGGTAATACTTGTGATCTATAATGATCTATACCTAATAATTCAGCAGTTGTTTTAGCTGCATTTTCAGAGTCACCTGTAAGCATAATTGTATCTTTAATTCCTAATGCTCTAAGCTGATCTAGAACTTCTTTTGATTCTTCTCTTGGAGGGTCATCAATACAAATTATACCTTCAAGATTTCCGTTGATTCCTAGATAAATTACAGAGTATTTATCCATGCTTTCTTGGATAAGTTTTTCATGTTCTGGAGATATTTTTACTTTTTCATCTTCAATTACAAAGTGTCTGCTTCCAAGAACTGTACGTTTACCAACTATTGTAGTTGCAATTCCATGAGCAACTATGTATTCTACATCAGAGTGTAATTCTTCACCATGTTGAAGGTTTAACTCTTTGGCTTTATTTACAATAGCTGTTGCTACGCTATGTGGGAAGTGTTCTTCTATACATGCTGCCTGTCTTAATACCTCTTCATCAGATAATACGCCTAATGATATGTATTTTGCAACATGTGGCTGTGATTTTGTTAATGTACCTGTTTTATCAAATACAATTGTATCTGCAGTTGCAAATGATTCTAGATATCTTCCACCTTTAACTACAATTTCCCTTTCTGATGCTTCTCTCATGGTAGATATGACTGCTATTGGTGTTGTAAGTTTTATAGCACAGGAATAATCAACTGTCAGTGCTGCAATTGCTTTAATTGTGCTGCCTGTAAGTAGGTAAGTAAATCCGGTTAATGCAAAGTTCCATGGAACTATTGAATCTGCTAGTTTTTCTGCTTTACTTTGAACAGTAGCTTTAACTTCTTCTGATGATTCTATTAAATCAATTATCTGATTGATTCTAGTTTCTTCATTTAAAGCAGTTACTTCAATAGTTATATTTCCATCTTCAACAATTGTACCAGCAAATACACTGTTTCCTTCTATTTTTCTTACTGCTAAGGATTCACCAGTCATTGTAGCTTGATTAATTTCTGCTTCTCCTTTAACTATTGTACCGTCAGCAGGAATTATTGTACCAGTTCTTACAATTACATGATCTCCTTTTTTAATATCAGTAAATGGCACTTGTATTTCTTCACCAGTTTCAGTTTCTACCCATACCTTGTTGATATTTAACATCAAACTGTTTTCGAGTGAATGTTTTGTTTTTTCAATTGTATATTCCTCGAGGATTTCAGATATTCCAAGTAAGAATACAATGGATCCTGCTGTACCGAACATTCTCTGACTTAATGTTACTGCAAGAGATGTTGCATCAAGCAGGTCTACATCTACCCTTAGATGTAATAAACTATCAATACCTTTAAGTATATATGGTGCTGAATCATATACAATCTTGATAATATTGATTGGTTGTGGCATAAACCACATGCATAAATATCTGGTAGCTACTCTTCGGAGTATTCTATTAATATATCGCCTATTTGTTTCTCTGATAATTTCATCCTGTGTTGGTTCAGCTTCATAAAGATCAGATTTTTTAATAGAAGATAATATTTTATATATTTTGTTTTTACTACCACTATAATTAATGTATATACTACCATTTACAGATGAAACCTTAACAGTTTGGATATTTTCCTTTTGTGATAATAATTCTGATAGACCATATCCCTCTTTTTTAGTAATAACATTTCTACCAAAACGTACACGGATAGTATCACGATTATTATCATAAACTATCTTAAATTTCATTGTAATTCAAGTCCTAATTATATTTTAAAAAAATTTAAAATAAAATAAAATTATTCTTCATCTTCTTCTTCATCTTCATCATCAAAGTCTTCTGGACCGAAAACTTCGATTTGTTGTTTTTGTTGTGCTTCAGTATGAATATCTTCTGCATCTTCTTTGATGTTTTCTACGGTTTCTTCTACTGAATCTTTGAAATTTAAAAAACCAGCTGTTGCTGATACTGCTAAATCATGTGCTGTGTCTGTTTCTGCTATTTTTTTAATTGCATAAGCAGCTACCATTCCGCCAATGAAATATTTTACTTTTTCTTGTCCGAAAAATTCTCTTGCTCTTCCACTATATGATTTATTATTATTATTTCTTCCTGTTAATACCATATTTATCACTTTTTTTGTTATCTATTATAAATTAGAATAATATTTCTCAAATAATACAAATTATTCTACAAATAAATCTAAGTTGTTTATAGTATTTAAATATGTTTCTTTTTAGGTTTGAATAATTTATATTTAAGTATAACTAAATTAAGTTTAGGAAACACTAAAATATATGTAAATGTGTATAAATTATAATGTATAATTAATATTATTAAACATTATTTATTTATTGATGATAAATAATATAATTTTCAAAAAACTCAAAAAACTACTGAATACTTTAATGAAATAAAATATAAAATTATTTTATAGTTTTAACATTAAAATAGGTATTATTTATAAAATAAAGTTAATTATGGGTTATATTCTATCTAAATCTCTGATATTAATACATAGATAGTATTACATTTTATTATAGTTTAGATTTCATGATTTAGTAATTTTTAGAAAGTATTATATTTTTTTTGTTAGTGTATAATTAAATTATAAAAAACAAGAAATAAAATAAGATATACATATAATTATGAGGATGTGTCATTAATGAAAGAATGGAACTATGAAAAATTAGAGCAAATGACTCAACAAGAAAATGAATTTGTACAAATACGATTAAATTATAGATATATTGCCGAAAATTATGAAGAGATGTTCTTAAAAACATATGAAAATGGAGATTTAATACCTACAATGTTTGAAGATGTTAACATAGCATATCCAGGAAAAGCTGAAAATGACATTAAAATACCAGAAGTGGATCAAACAATTACTGATAAAATAAAAGATAAAAAACAGAAAAGGAAAATGGTGGAAATAAAACATTTTTCACGGGACTTAAATCATGAAGCATGGTTTAATCACTTAGAAGATGAAGTCAAAGAATTTATTGAAAAATATCCTGAATATGAAAATGTTATTCTTTAAAACGTATAAATCCCAAAAGTAATGGAACTTCTTTGCCTGCATTACGAGCAACAATACATATGTAGGAATCATACATTACATAGAATGCCCAAATTAAATTAATCATAGTTAAAATCATATTATTTGGGAATATGTAGAATGTTAAATAATTTAGCATGACTGATATTATTATCTGAAAAATACCTCTTCTATATAATCCTGCATAAATATTTCCAAGACCGGATACAATAAATGATAATACAAGTCCTATAATTGGATTTTTATGTTTGAGGTTATTATCATTTACTTTGATATCTCTTTGTTTATCAATGTAATAGTTGTTTAAAATATCATTGTTTAATGTATTGTTTATATCTTCATTATCTTCTTTTTGATAATTATCTGTACTTAATTGATTATGGATATTATAATTTTCTGAAAGATTTATTTCATAATAACCATTGTCATCGTTATAACTATTTGCTTGATATATAAAATCATTATTGACTATCGTGTTATTATTGGTTATAGTTGTTTTTTCTTCAATGGTCTGATTTTTCTTCTCATATTCGATAAATAAATAATTACATCTAGAACATTTAATTGCATTATCTTCATTTTCATATCCGCAATTTTCACATTTTCTCATGTTAATACTCACTTAAAAATTTCTATGTAATAGTTTAATATTCAATATTTAAATATTTTATTTATTTTAATATAAAAAGAATGTTAAAAAAGAGTATTGGGATTAATCAATTAGTCTTATTTTTTTTAGTTTTCTGAAGACTAATGATTAATAGATATTATAATAATTAATTATTGAATTTCTATTGAATTTTGGGATTTCTATTGTAATTTCTTTTTTGTTATTTTTGATGTTTTGTTTAATATTATATTTGATAGTTTCTTTATTTACTGTCAATTAAATCCACTCCTTGTATGATATAATTTTATTACTGATTTTTTATAAACAACCGAAGCTCATGAATAATTTCATAGATATTAAGAATAATGTTGGAATCAGTATTAGTGTCATGATTGCCATTGGATCATATTCTTCTATATTAATATCATTATTTACTATTGCTTTTTTCTGATAGAGTGTTGGTACTTTGTTTCTTTTTAATATATTTAACATAATTCTCACCTTAAAAATTTTGATTGACAGTATAGTAATATAATATTCATGTTTCCTACTTCATCTTATGTAAAACTGTTAATATAAAGGACTTCTAAGAGCACGTGATAAGTATTAGGGGGTCTTGATAAGTAATCCGAGGGGTACTGATAACTACTCGTAAAAAGCAACTAAAATATAATTATTTATAATAATATACTTATAAATTCATAACTATTTATCATATTCGATATTAATATATACAAGAATATTAATAATATTTCATCAATAAATTAGAGGGGTCTTGATAACTATTCAAAGGGCAGAAGAAAAAAACACCCATTTTATCATAAAAATTATAAATATCGTATTAAATTAATCAAATTTATGATCTTGAATAAAAAAAATACAAAAAAAATTAATTGAATAGAAACACTCAATTAATAAAATAAATAACTAATTATGCTTAAAATAGTCTAAATAATTTTTAAAAAATTCCAAATAGAAAAAAAAACATCATATAAGAATTTTAAAAAAACAAAAAAAAGTTGTTTAATTGAAGATACTCTTATTTTTTACTAATTTCATCAAGTTTATCTTCAAATTTATCTAATCGTTTATTTACATTTTTTAGTATTATAGCTGCCGTAAGGGTTGCAGTACTCACACCAGATAATACATATCCGCTCCATACTAATAGGACACTGTCAATTTTACCAGGAATTGACTGGCCCAATACCACATAACCATTACTGGTAAATGCATTAGAAACCATTACTAAAGCATCAAGCAAGGATACTCCTTCCACAAATGATGTAAACAACAGACTTAAGAATACAATTGTAAATAATAATAAAATAGTATAACCTAATTGATTAGAATAAGTATAATTCTTAAACTTATCATAATATAATTTAATTGAATATCCTAATCCAATAACATGTATTATATCAATTAATATAAAATCCTCATTTACCTGTAATTAGAAATGTCATTGAAGCTAATGGCAATAAACAAAATAAGAATAACTTATATTTTAATGTATGTTTAAATCTTATACCACAAAACAATGATAATAATATGTCAAAAATTGCTAAATAATAGTAATCCACAGAAATAAAGATATAAACTATATCGATACCCAACAATACTATTATTACTAAATAAATAACTTGTTTTAGTGTACTTACCTCTTCTTGAGTAAATATTCATTAACATTATATAATCGTTTGTCTCTTTTTGATACAAGTTTTATATATATCTTTTCACCAAGAAAATTATTGTCAAACTAATTATTATTTCAATTATTATTAAAAAGATTATGTCATAATACATTATGGACTTCCTTTATTTATCTTACTATTTACTTTACAATTAAAAAAATAATATATTTTACTATTTTTTTAAGTTACATATAATTGCTCATTTAAGTGTATAATGATTAGAAAATTCTTCAATATAACTATAATCTGTTATTTATATGGAAATTTTTATTACAAAAATAATATATATTTATTTTTACATACCAATAAATAATCTTTATAATAAATAAATATAAATTTTATATAATTTAATAAAAAGGAGGTAAATCGCATGTTTGATAAATTAAATCTTGATGAATTAAGCAATGTTGCTGAATATACATCATTTCCTAAAACATTTAAAGAATATAAATGGTATAAACCCTTACTGGTCGGTATTATAACTGTAATAATAACGGGTATATTATTGATGATGTTATATTATATAGGAGCAATGATTCCAGGCAGTGGTGGAATAGGTGCATTTATGAAATTGGAGAGAGGCGGATATGATGCATTAAATGCATATAGTGTTATAGGTCTTGTATCCATACTGGCAATAGGATTGGTAATTCCTGCATTATATATTGCAAATAGAATTATTAATTACAGGCCATTTTCTTCATATTGTTCATCACGTAATGGATGGAATTGGAAAATCTACTTTAAAACATTAGCTTGTTCATTACTAATCTATATAATTCTACAATTTATTGTTTCAATGATAGAAGGACATAAGTTTCATAATAATTTCACTGCATTAACATTTATACTAGCAAT
The DNA here is from genome assembly GCA_015062825.1 of Methanosphaera stadtmanae. Taxonomy (GTDB): domain Archaea; phylum Methanobacteriota; class Methanobacteria; order Methanobacteriales; family Methanobacteriaceae; genus Methanosphaera; species Methanosphaera stadtmanae_A. The sequence goes on along the minus strand of SUTR01000001.1, from coordinate 77,113 downwards.
AATAATTATTCCAATTCAATGTATCGGTGAAGAATTCTTTATGCGTGGATATATAATGCAAACTGTGGGTTCCTGGATTGAAATGCCTATAATTGCAATTGTGGCTCAAAGTTTATTCTTTGCTGCATTACATCCATATAGCATTTTAGGAGTTCTTGGTGTATTAATTACAGGAATACTCTTTGGTTTCATAACCTATTTTACTAAAGGTATAGAAATGTCTTCTGGTATACATTCAGCAAATAATTTAATATCATTTATATTTGCAGGATTTGGACTTTCACAAGTAGCTACAAATATAACCATGACAAATTTCCTATTAAATATTGTTTCAGTATTGTTTGCCTGTGCATTAACTTATTACATATCAAAGAAATTCGGATGGTTTAAAGAAGAAAATATTTAAAATATTTATCATTATAAATTTAATCTTTATTAGATTAAATATTATATATTCTTTTTTTAGTATTATTTTTCATATTTAATTTTATACTCTAATATATATAATATTGCAATGTATTAAGGATAGGCCTAATTTTTATAGAATAATTAACATATAAAAAGTATCCCAAAAAAATAGTTTAACACGGTGGATAAAAATATAATAACTCTAATTAAACGGTTATTCCAAAAAAAAAGTATTTAGGATAGATATCCTAACTTTCAAATTCTACCTTTTGACCTAATATTCTAAGGCCAATATACATTACAATTACTCCAATTGGAAGTAATAAATACCAGCTAATTCCTAAACCTGCAGGAATATAACCAAATGCTATGGCAATAATTGCCACATATATTGCATAAACTATCTGTGTTTGAACATGATCAATATGATTACAACTTGATCCCATTGATGAAAGAATAGTTGTATCTGATATTGGAGAACAATGATCTCCAAAGATGGCACCTGTCAATACGCCACTAGTTGTTATTATTGTAAAGTTTATGTCACCCGTACCAACAGCCCATGCAAGAGGGATAGCAAGAGGCATAAGAATACTCATTGTCCCATATGCACTTCCAGTAGCAAATGATATTAATGCTCCCAATATGAATATTAATGTTGGTAATATAAATGGTGGGATAGTATTACTCAAGAGACCAACAAGATAGTTTGCTGTTTGAATTTCACCAATTACTCCTCCTAAAGACCAAGCTAATAATAAAATTACACCAGTCATTACAATTGTTTTCATACCACCAATCCATTCATCAATTGCATCTTCAAAGCTTAATATCTTCTTCCATACAGCCATTAAAATTGCTACAATGGATGCAAGCAAAGCTGACTGAAATAAAGCAACTGATGCATCTGATTGTGATAATGCTTGGAATATGCCATCAAATGATAATGGACTAGTCTTCATCAAAGCAATTAATGTTTGATCTGTACCTCCAAGTATAGTTGTATATCCACTCCAATAAAAGGCTATAAGAGCTCCAACTATTAATGTAAGTAGAGGAATAATTGCATTCCATACTGATAAGTCTGCTGATTCTATAGGTTCAACTTCATCAAAGCTAGCTACTTGTGTAACAATTATTTCTTCATCATCCTTTCTTTTACGAGCCTTTTCTTCTGCTTCTTTCATAGGTCCAAATTCGAGTAATGTCATTGCTGAAATAAAGATAAATATTAATATAAAAATATTATAGAATCTATATGGAATGGTTTGAATAAATATTCCAAAACCTGAAATGTTGGTAACACCAAGAGAAGTAAATGCATCTGAAATTAAACTAATTTCTAATCCAATCCATGTAGAAATAATAGCTATACCTGCAACTGGAGCAGCAGTAGCATCTATTATAAATGCTAGTTTTTCTCTAGATACTTTAAGATTATCCATTACCGGTCTCATTATTGGTCCAACGATTAATGAATTTGCATAATCATCAAAAAATACACATAAACCCAATAACCAAGTGAATATCTGCGCTTTCTTAGGGGTATTGGCTTTTTTCACAAAATAATTACCAAGAGCTTTAGTACCACCCATTTTAGTAATCAATTGGATTATACCCCCAATTAATAAACATTGGAGTACAATACCTGCATTCCATGGATCGGCCATACAAGTAATAACCTGAGAAGCCAAGTCTAAAAATGCATTTATAATTGTAGATATGATGTTAAGATCATTAACATTCAACATGAATTCTCCAACAAATACTCCCATAAACAACGATAAAATAGTATTCTTTGTTATAAAAGCTAATATAATTGCAACTAATGTTGGAAGAAGTGTTAATAAGCCAAAACGAATTGAGTTATCCACTCCTGTTGGTGAATTGGATATCCATAATGATAATATGAAAAGAGCAATAATTGATATAAAAGCAATAAATCCAAATTTCACATTATCGTTCATATATAACCCCCTACGTATTAAATTCTATTAATGAATTTATTTTTTTTAACTATAAGATTAGATATGATTTTTTTAGTATAAAAATATATAACAGTAAACTATTATACAATAAAAAGATTATTATTAAAAGTATCATTTTCGTATTTCAATTGAAAAATTTTTATTTATCCTAAATTTTAGTACTTTAGAAAAACTATTTCTTATTTAACAAGAAATAAATGCTTTTTTTTAGAAATACTATTAAAATAATATGTCATGATAAATTAGGATAAATATTATATACTTTTAATGAAAAAACATTACTTAGAGTAAAAATTTATAAATACTCTGGGAGGAAATATCATGAAAGGATTAGCAAGAATAGATCAAGACAAAATGGGATGGGTTGAAAAAGATAAACCTAAATGTGGACCATATGATGCAATAGTAAGACCTATAGCTTTAGCTCCATGTACATCTGATGTACATATAGTATGGGGACATGCATACATGTCTGATGCTCCAGATCGTATAGTAGGTCATGAAGCAACAGGTGTAGTGGAAGAAGTAGGTTCACATGTTAAAGATTTCAAACCTGGAGATCGTGTAATTGTACCGGCTATTACTCCTGACTTCAAAACTGTAAATTCACAAAAAGGTTTTGGACAACATGCTTATGGTATGGGAACAGGAATGACATTCATCACTTTTAAAGATGGGGTATTTGCAGAATATTTCCATGTAAATGATGCTGATGCAAACCTTGCACTTTTACCTGATGAAGTAACATTAGAACAAGCAGTAATGATTTCTGATATGATGACAACTGGTTTCTATGGTGCAGAATTAGCTGATATTAAACCAGGGGATGAAGTTGCTGTATTTGGTATAGGACCAGTTGGACTTATGGGAGTAGCAGGAGCTAACTTCATGGGTGCATCTAGAATTTTAGCAGTAGGAAGTAGACCAGAAGCAGTTAAAGTAGCAAAAGAATATGGTGCTTCAGAAATAATAGACTACCATAATGGTAATACAGTAGAACAAATTATGGACTTAACCGACAATCAAGGTGTAGATAAAGTAGTTATTGGTGGAGGAAATGCAAATACATTATCTGAAGCATTAGAAGTACTTAAAGTTGGAGGTACAATAGGTAATGTTCTTCATTATGATGGAGTAGAAACAATACCAATCTCTGCATTAGGATGGGGTGCAGGATTAGCAGATAAAACTATTCGTGGAGGAGTATGTCCTGGTGGACGTGCAAGAATGGAACAATTAGTCAAACTTGTTCAATATGGACGATTTGACTCAAGTAAATTAATCACTCATAAATTTAATAAATTTGAAGAAATCGAAGATGCAATGATAATTATGAGGGATAAACCAAGAGATTTAATTAAACCAGCTGTAATCTTTGATGACTAATATTTTTATTAGTACTCTCCATTTTTTTCTTTTTTTATAATCAATTCTACTTATTTTAAATCAATCCAATGAATCTCTATAGATGTATGATTCTTTTTCTTTATACTTGTTTTAACCAATAGATTATTGGATCTAGTATTTGATATTTACTATAATATTAAAAATGGATCTCATTATTCAAAATGAATAATGATATATTAATACTTTTTTTACACTATTCTTTTATTCTTTTATATTAGTGTAATTATATGATGTCACATATATATATGTTAAATATTATAAATATAGATTTAGTGATTTTTTTGAAGTTACGTTTAATGAATATAATTTGTTAAGGATCATCATGTTTTTCCATCTAAAAAATTTTCATTAATTAATACTTTTGAAAATCATGGTCATACATTTCATTGTTGAAAATGATTTTTTACTTTTTGTGTAAATGTTTATTTTTACTTCGTTATACAACGGTATAACGAACTAAATTTTTTATTGGAAAAAATTTTTTCCGAAAATACCAAAAAGTTATCATTTGATATAGATGTCATAGTTTATTTTTACCATATTTGAACCCCCTTATATTTCTTAAATTTTACACAAAATACACTTGAAATGGTTGGCATTCAAGTGTAATTTTGGAGTAACAAACAACTCTGAAAATAAAATCATAATTAACTATATAAAAAGTAATAAAACAAATTCAAGTAATAAAATATTAGAACAAAATCATAATAAACATCTATTGATGTTATAATCAAAAGAAAAATTACAAGTATTAATTATATTAATAAAATTAACACAATTATTCCTATACAAAAAATTTTTACAATTAAAAAATTAGAAAAATTCTTCATCACATAATACTCCAAAATCATGTTTTTATAACTATTACATATACATGCAACATACTCAATTTGATAAATTAATATGGACTTGTAATATAATTAAAAATTCAACTAAAATAATTAAAAACTACAAAAGTATTCATGAAAAAATAAGAATTTCAACATCAACAATACTACTGACTAAAAAATATACAAAAATTTTTTAACAACAAAAATAAAAAACAATATAATCATAAATTCAAGAAAAAAAATTAAAAAAGAAGAAATGTAACTATGGATTATATACTACACCATAACCACTTCTAGGACTATAGAAATAACTATACTTTGAACGCTTATCTTTATGGCTGGAACTTCTTGAATAACTATCCTCAATATCCTCCAAAGCATATTCCTCTTGTTGCTGCAAGTAATCAGATCTTTGTGATTTATAATCATCAAAGTAGCTTTTCTGCTCTGCAGTTAAGCTCCTATTCTCAATAGATAATATTGGTATAACGCTACCATTCTTGTATTTCATAGTAAGAAGAATAAACATACCATCATTTCTTTGAATACTACGTGTGATAATTATTGGTTCTGAAAACTTAAATGTATTCTTAGTAGCATAAGCAACACTGCGAACCCTATCAACAGGAAGAATGAGTGTTGTATTATCTAACGTATTATTGGTATATGCTTTACTAAGTCCACTATCTCCTTCATATGTTGTTGTATTATGATCATTATATTCAAATACAAAACCGGATGGCATAAACTCATGTTCTATTTCATACTCCTCTACTGCATAAATAACAGAAGAAAAAGACAAGGACAATAACAACATAATAATTAAATAAATCTTAAATTTCATAAATTCACCTTCTCTGGCTTCTAACTATATTAATCACATTAAATGTTAATTCTTTGGTACTTGTTGAATTATCAATAAGTCTCAAAGTAATATCTCTATGATAACCTAAATCAACAGGAAGTGGTGGATTACCTTTCTTCCACAATATTACAAGATAACTTTCATTATTTGAAATTTTCTTCTTAATCTCCTCCAAACTAAGGCCTTCATCAATAACCTGTAACTTATCATCACTTACATCATTAATTACATTAAGCATTCTATCATCAAAATAAGGATTGCTTTCGGTCTTTTCAATTTTAACAGAGTTATCCTCGATTAATTTAACTCTACGTAATTTGCTGGTAAAACGACCATTAATTGCTTTATTATCAGAATCATCATCATTAACATAGTCAATTGTAACTTGTAAATTATCATCTAAAATTAATTTCTCACTGCTGATATTTACAGCTGTAAGCAGATTTCCTTCATAAGTCATACAATCTCACCCATTTCTTAATCAGTTAAATAATATCATTTAATTATCTCTTTGTTATTATACTATAAATAATTTGATATTTACTATTTGATTTAACAATTAAATAAATTTTTATTAATATATTTTTTTTAATATTTATTAATTATCCATATTTTAATTTAAAATACTTTAAAAATTATCAATAATATTTTATAATTAAAAAAATATATATAATATTACATATTTTAGAATATTGATAAGATATTTAAAAATCATTTATATTCTATTTAGATAAAGATGATGTCGAAAATATTATTATTGGTATAAAGAAATATGTTATGAATAAAATAAGATGTTTAACATGTTGAAAAATAAAACAAAGATGTTTTTATTATTTTCATTAGTGTTAATCACAATGATTGGAATGACAGCTATTAGTGCAGCTGACACTGCAAATGATACAGCAGTCAACACTGTAAGTAGTGATGCTTCCAATCAGGTAGTAGATACAATTACAAGCGTTGATGCTAGTGATAATAGTAATAAACATATTATAGGTAACACGCAGACAAACGACAAAACAATTAAAAACGATGGAGAAACAGGTACTTTATCTGACTTACAGACAGACATAGAATCTGCAGAAAATACAATTACACTCAACAAAGATTACACAAGTACCAGTGAAGAACAACCATTTGTAATAGCAAAAGATATTACAATAGATGGTAATGGAAAAACAATAACAGCAGTAAATGGTGCATTTAACATATCCAGTGGATATACAGTAAATATTAAAAACCTAGTTTTCACAGGTAAAATGGGTCCTTCTGCTATGATAAGAGTTGAAGGAACATTAAACTTAGAAAATGTGACTTTTAATGATTGTTTAACAAATGGAACTAGCTATCCTGCAGTTATTGATGCAATTGCAAATTCAAAATTTTCAATGGATGGATGTAGTATTAATAACACCTGTTCAACAACAGCACCAATTAGAATTGGAGCTTATATAGATGCAACTATTAAAAATACTAACATTACTAATGTTATATCCAAAAATGCAATCATATATAATAATGGTAGAGATTCCAATCTAACAATTGATGGATGTATTTTAGCTAATGGTAATGGATCTAACTATGGTGGAGCAATCTATTATAATTATCAAGGAACTCTTATAGTAAACAACACCATTATAGAAAACAACACGGCTAGTTACAGAGGAGGAGCTATATACTCAGCAGCTAATACTACATTAACAAATTGTATTATTAGAAACAATACATTAACTTCAACTTCATACAACAGACCTGAAGGAGTATGGTTACATAATTCTAATGCAGTATTAAATGTAGCAAATAACACATTCATTGATAATCATTGTGGATACGATGAAGCATATTACTTCAACAATGGAAAAATGAATTCAACAGTCTTAATAACTGTGGCTAACATTTCATATGAAGAAGATGAAACCCCAGTACTTGTTGCATTTGTAACAGATGCTGATGGTAATAAAATCGGTGACCGTGTTGGAACAATAACATTTAATGTGGAAGGTCAAACATTCACAGCATCCATAGAAAATGGTACAGCTGCTGTTGCAGCACCAGGTCTAGAAGTGGACAATTCATTCAGAGTAACAGCTTCATATAACAATGCTCCTGAAGAAGCTCAAATCGTTGAAGAAGGAGTAGTGGATTATGGAAATGTACTTCCACCAATGACTAATTATACCTCCATGCAAGAAGTTATTGATTCACAAGAAGCACAAGCAGTAATAAAATTAAACAATAATATTACACGTGTTGATGAAGAGGAAAAAGTAATTCTAGATAAAGATTTAACCATTAATGGTAAAGGTTTAACAATTGATGCAAATCAAGGAATGGTATTTGAAGTAACAGATGGTGCAACAGTTACAATTCAGAATTTAACTATAATTAATGCTAACAGTGCTAATGTAATAAACATTACAAACGGTAACGTAGTATTAGATAATGTTATTATCAAAGATACAAATGTAACTGCTACATATGCAGTAGGTGCACTTATTGCAGTAAAACCTGGCAGTACACTTAACCTAACAAATTCTGTAATTGAAAATATCACAGGTCCATTAATGGATGTAAATGGTACAACAATCATTAATAACACTACATTTAGAAATGTAAATGGTGGAAGTGCTAATGGTGAAATCTATGTAAGAACTAATTTAACAATGATTGACTCTACAGTTGAAAATTGTACAGCTTACAGTGGATTCTTATACTCAACAGCAGGTCTTCCAGCATTTAAATTAAATGGAGAATTAAATATAGATAATTGTACATTTACAGATAACATTGTAACAATGGGAAATTCCATTATTAGTGTAAGTAACAAAACAACCATATCCAATTCTAAATTCATAAGAAACCAAGCAACAAGAACTGGTACCTATGGTTCAGCAATTGGAGTAAGTGGTTCATCAGCTGATGTTGTAACAATGACTATAACTAAATCTTTATTTGAAAACAATACAGCTAATGGAGATGAAGGAAGTACAGTATTTGTAGGTTCATATGCAACAATGAATATTACAAATTCAATATTCCTCAGAAATGATACTCAAACATTCATAAGTTATGGAACAACACAATCTAAAGCTATAGTAAACGGCAACTACTGGGGTTCAAATGATGATCCAGTAGAAAGTGGTGCAGTAGCAAAAGAAACTGAAGAATATGATGATTGGGCTGAGGAATGGACTACAATAGTTCATGATGTAACAATTGATAACTGGGTAATATTTGATGTAACAGTAACTGAAGATCCTGAAGATAACTTCTTATTCAATGTAGAAGCAGGATTTAATAAAGTTACAGATGAAGAAGGTACAATTACAACAGTGGAACAAACAATACCTGATTACTTACCAGTAACATTTGCAGCTACAGCTGGTTCATTTGAATCATCTGAGGCAACTCCAGTAAATGGTGTTGCAACAAATGTATATCATGCTGGTCTTGAAGATGCAGAATTAACCATAGCTACAAATAATGTAACAAAAACATTCAACATTACCGCACCGGAAATCATACCAAACAATTACAGAGGATTACAAATATTATTAGACGCTACTGCAGATGGTCAAACAGTAGATTTAACCATGAATGTAAAACGTGGCGAACAAGAAAATAATGTAACAATTACAAACAAAACTCTAGTAATAGATGGTAATGGTTATACCATAAATGAAAATGATGGCCGATTCTTAATGATTCAAAATGCAAATGTAACACTTAAAAACATGATTATTAAGAATGCAGGAACAAGCTACAATCCATCAGTAATTCAAGTATGGCCTGGTAACCTAGTATTAGAAAATGTCACAATCATTGATTCAACTGCAGCAAATCAAGGAGCATTAGTATATGTTGGTTCTGATTCAACAGCTACAATAAACAATGTAACATTTGATAACAACACTGCAAGATTCATATCAACAGCAGGTACTACATTAATCAATAATTCAGTAGTTAAAAATACCAATGCATCCACATATTCCATGGATTTCTGGGGATACAATAATGGAGCATTAACAGTTGAAAATACAGTATTTGAAAATAACATAGGTTATTCCTCTGGTATTAATACAGGAAGTGCTTCTAGTGAAAGTATTGTATTAAATAATGTAACATTTACAAATAATACAGTAAGTAGTCCTGGTACTTCAGGTGTTATAATCAATTCAAATGGTCCTATGAACATTACAAATAGCAGATTTGAAAATAACGGAGCTAATGGTACTAGTTCTATCAGTGGATTATTATATGTAAAAGGACAAACATTTGTAGATAATTCAAGCTTTATAAACAATCGTCTAAAATCAACTTCTAGCTATGGTGCTGTTGTAGGAGTATTCTATTTAAATGCTCAAAGAAATTCATTAAACATTACAAAATCTGTATTCATTAACAATACTGGTGCAGTAAGAGGAAATGTAATCTATAACTATTATGGATCATTTAACATTTCAAATTCAGTATTAATAGGAAATACCGGTGATAATAATACAGTTGCATTACATAACTATGACTCTACTAGTTATGCTAATAATAACTGGTGGGGAACTAATGATAGTCCTAGATCATATGTATATGAACAAGGTTCAAGTTATAAAATCCTCACTGATACATGGGTAATTATGAATGCAACTGCTAGTGATGTTGAAGATGGACAAGTAACAATTACAACTACATTAAACCAGGTAACTGATGCTGATGGAACAGTTAGTGACTTAGTAGGATCATTACCAGAAATTGATGTAACATATGATGTTACAGTTGGTACATTAGTTGATTCAACAAAATTAGTTGACGGTGTATCCACTGCTACAGTTCAAACAGCAGATGATTTATATGAAGTAACTGTTACACAGACACAAGAATCAATTACTTTAAGCAATGATGTAGAAACAGGAGATATTATTGTAACAAATGACTCCTACAGCAGATACTTCAATGAAGATGGAACAGCTAACACTAAAATTAAAGCAGGATCCATTGTATACATATCAGGTGATTTATCTGATAAAAACTTCATATTCAATGTTCCTGTAACTGTAACAACATACAATCAAACACAAGCAAACCTTACCAATGCTAGATTTGTATTTAACAAACAGGCTAGCGGAAGTAATATGACAAACCTCATCATAAACAACACTGACTACACAGATGTAGCAGTATTTGTAAACCAAGCAACTAATATGAACATAACCAACAACACAATAACCCAGAGAAACAATGAAGGTACAACAATTGGTATAGCATTTAACCAAACAACAGCTACAACAATCGAAGCAAACAACATAACTGTATATGCTAAGTCATATGCAATAACAAGTACTGAATTATTATCAAGAACCGCTGCAATCCAAGGATACAACTCAAGTGCTAACTCTGTACTTGACAATGACATAACCATGGTAGGATTAGGAAATGGTGGACGTGAAATTGATCAAGATACAATGATTGGTATTGAAGTAAGAGGAGAATACTACATTGACTACTCTACATATGCTATGGGTAATGATGAAAGTACTAACAATATGATATCAGACAACCGCATAGCTGTAAGTGGAGATGCAAAATACAATTATGGTATAAGATTCGGTAACAATGTAGATGAAACAATTATCAACAACAACACAATAAATGTAACTGGTACAGTTTATGCATGTGGTGTAGAAGTTGGTAAAAGTGATGACAGTCAAGTATTATACAATAACATCACAGCTGTAGCTGAAAACTATACATATGGTGTATACTTAACAACCAATAATTTGGGACAAGTTAACACTGCTACTGTATATGCAAACAACATTAACTTATCAGCTAAAGATAACTATGGTGTTGAATTATATGGTGCAGATGAAACAACTGTAAGTGAAAATGTAATCATTGCAACCGGTGACTACTCAATGGGTATAGCAGCTTACAACAGTGATGAAAACTATATAACCGATAACAATATTACCTTAATCGGTAATTCAAACAGTACCAAACAATTAACTGCAGATAAAATCACACAGGATATTGCTGGTATAATATTACTTGCATATTCTGATTCAATTGGTAATACAGTCACTGGAAACACTATAACTGTAACAGATTTAGCAGGCAATGATGCATATGCTGTAACTATAAAAGGTGAAGATAACACTGTAACAGATAACACATTAATCGGTACAAACCTTATGGGTGATGCAGCTGTAAATGCAACAGAAGACAACACCGTTGAAAACAATGGTCCTATCGGTGACTTAATCATTACAAATGATACATACAGCAAATACTTCGATGATGCTGGAGTATTTACAGTAACTAAACAACTTGAAGGATCAAGTGTATACTTATCAGGTGAATTCACAGATAAAGACTTCATATTCAACATACCTGTAAATGTAACAACACATACTACACAGGCAGTACTAAACAATTCATACATCAGATTCAATACTGGTGCAGAAGGCAGTAACATATCCAATATCATCATAAACAATAAGGATTACTCTGAATATGTAATATACTTAGATGATGTTGATGATATAACAGTAGACAACATGACAATTACACAAGAAAACACTCAATTAAACAGTACTCATGCTATAGGAATTAACTATGGTAATGATATAACCATTAAAAACAGTAACATTAACACTATTGGTAAATGTATAGATGTTGTATATGATAATAATTACAGAGGAACTACACAAACATCATCAATCTTAGCAATAGGTACAGATGGTTTAGTAATTGATTCAAACACTATTACAACAAACCAAACAGGTACTGCATCCACATATGGTACATTACAGTCATTAGACATTAAAGGTGTACTTGGAGATGAAGATAAAGACATTGAAGATGACTTGGTTGAAGGTTTAAAAGTTACAAACAATGTAATTAACACTGAAAGTACTGTATACACCTATGGATTAGTATTAAATTACCTAGTAAAAGGTGCATTAGTAGATAATAACACATTTAACTCATACAGTCAATACTACAGTAATGGTATAGAAGCATTCAATACTTCAGAAACAAACATAACCAATAACAAAATCAATGCTAATTCAGCAGAATTTGCATATGGTATATACTTATCAGGTATGTTTGACTGGAATACATATGATATTTATAATACTGATTATAACAATGTATTATACAATACAATAATCTGTAACAGTAGTGTAGCATATGTAATTGAATTATACATGAGTCCAAATAACATAATATCATACAACAACTTCACAGCTAACAGTAACTACTCAATAGGTATTGCTGGTAGTGATTCTGGTTACAATACAATAACATACAACAATATGAACTTAAACAATGACATGCTACAATCAACAGTACCAAGTTATGATAGTATAAACAGTTATCCAACTGGTGTAAAATTCGTATATGGATACATGGCACAACCTGGATACAATACTGTCCAATACAACAATATTACAATTAAATCTCAGAATGATGATGTATTATATGCAGTAAACCTTACAGATACAGAAGACAACACTATAACAGATAACATATTATATGGTGTACACACACGTGGTCAAAATTCAGTATACTATGAAGAAGACAATACAGTTGAAAATAACTTACCGGACTCCGTAATTGTTACAATGGATGATGTACATGGTGTCGTAGGACAGTCCGCTACACTTACTGCAACAATAACTGATAATTTAGGTAATGTTATAAATGAAGGTAGTGTAATATTCATGGATGAAGAAGGTAATGTTTTAGCAACTGTAGATGTAGTAGATGGTACAGCATCATATGTTTTACAGTCTAACAAAGCAGTTAATATGACTATTACTGCAGTATATGAAGGTGAAGAAGCTACTGCAACAGTAGAATTCGGAAAAGCATATACTACAATTACAATCAACGAGTTCAACGCAACAGTTGATCAAGAAACAACTATATCTGCTACCGTACTTGATGAAAATGGTAATGCAGTAAATGGTGGTAAAGTAGCATTTAAAGTAAATGGTAAAACACTTAAAGATGAAAACGGTAAAGTAATCTATGCACAAGTTGTAGATGGTATAGCAACTATTTCAATTATTGTACCGGATACATGGGCTGGTAAAGATATTGAAATATCAGCAGTATACTCTGGTTCAACAAAATATGATAGTTCAAGAAGTGAAGCAGTAGCTGTAAATGTAACTATGGTTGTAGATGAAGAAATAGTAGACATTAACCCTGCTATTAAAATCGATGCTCTTCCTGATGAAGTAGCTACAGGTACAACCTTACAAGTAACAGTTGAAGTAACAGGTACTCCATCACCTCTAAATACTGGTAAAATGGTATTAAAACTTAATGGTAAAACATTAAAAGATGACAATGGTAAAGTAATTTATGCTGATGTAGTAGATGGTAAAGCTACATTCAATGTAACATTCACTACTACTAAAACCAAAGACTTTACTGTAAAAGCAGTATTTATCCATCAAGATTATGAATCCTTAGAAGATAATGCTACAATTACCGTTAAAAAATAAGTTTAGTAGAATATACATTTATTCTACTCTTTTTTCCCTTTTTTTATATTTTATTTATATTCAATTAAAATTTAATCTATTTCTAGGAATTATTCGATTCTATTTTTTCTAATATAATAAATTAACTAATATTTGATAATTAAACTTAAATTCATATTTAATTTCATCTCTAATAATCTTTTATATATTAATAAATTTGTTTAAAATTAATTAAATTAAATTCTAACATTATCTTTTAATCAAAATATCTTTATTCTTAATAAATAAATATTTATTTCATATTCTATATACATAATAATATTAGTCATATTTGGTGATTAATAATAAAATAATAGAAAATGATTATTATGAATAAGAACATTAAAAGAATATTCTTATTTACAACAGTGCTGATGTTGTTAGCAACAGTAACTGCATTAAGTGCAGCAGACACTAATGACAACAGTACTGCAGTATCAAGTGATATTCAACAAGTATCACACGATACAAGTACTGTGGAAAAAACAGTACAAACATATGATAATAAGAATACAATAGAACAATCGCAAAAAGCAATTAAGAAAGATGGAACTACACATGTTGTAAACAATGACAATGTAGATGAAATATTCTCTGGTGAAGGATATGGACTGGCTGATTCAATCTCAGAAGGAGATACATTAGACTTCCAAGGATTAATTGATAAAAATCATTCATTAGTCATAAACAAACCAATTAATACAAAATCATCTACAAATGATGCTTTTATTAGTTTACACACAGTGGCAGGTAGCTTAATGGGTGAAGATCCCGGTAACAGTTTTGTAGTAAACATTGGAGCATCAGGTTCTAACATTACTGGTCTTTACTTAAATAATACAGAATGTTGGGTACATAACGTCTATAATGCAGTATTATATAATATGACCATGCATGTAGAAAATGCTCGTGTAGGTAGTGGAGTAGGACAAACATCCCTCAGATACTGTAACAATGTAACAATGGACAGCTGTACCATTTACACTGAAAACAATGGTGGAAGTTCATCATTTGTATGGACAGGATGTAACAACTGTACAATAGTAAACTCAACAGTACAAGGAGAAGGTAATGTTGGAAACTTATTATATGTGGGAAACGGATTTAACACTCAGGATAAACCGGCAAACTATACAATCACTAACTTTGATAATAATGTAATAAACTGTACTATTATTGGTGGAACTGGTGGAATAAGCAATCCATTACAAAACATGGCTACACGTACATACATAGAAGGTAACAAGTTCTATGCTGGAGGATCAGCAAGCTCTGGAACAAACGGTACATTCATCAATAATGAATTTTATAGAACCGTAACGGTTTCCATGAGTGCAAATACAGTTGCAACTGGAAACGTACATTATGGTAATGGTACAGTAAGTATAGCTGCAAATTCTACAGTAGAAAACAATACATTCTATAATGCTACAATAAGTGGTGCTGGAGTAACCTTTGAAGGAAATACAGTACTTAGCAGATTAAATGTAAACCAACCAACAAATGTTACAAACAATAACCTAAACAACGTAAATATAAATACTAATGGTAAAGTTTCAAACATTACCAATAACAACATTACAGGTACAGTTACATCAGCAGCTGCTAATGTAACAATTGACTCAAACAACATTACAACAACAAATGATTACGCTGTAGTTGTAACCGGTGCAACCAACACAGTTACAAACAACATTCTATTAACATCAACCAAAGCAGGTGATGATACACTTAATGTTAAAACTGATACCACAGTTGATGCCAATACTCCTGAAGCTGGAGCTAAATTTGTTGTAACTGATGAAACATATGCAAACTTCTTTAATACTGATGGACTGTTATCAAATGAAAATGTAACCAATTACTCTGCATTAACATTCCAAGGATCATTTAATGATAAAGTATTCATATTTGATAATGTAATCTTATCAATAAACAGTGATAATGCTGTAATTAACAATGGATATATAGAAACAACCAACAATGCAGTAGTAGCAATAGAAGGGGTAACATTCAACAATACAAAAGCAGGCATCGAAAACAGCATAATATTAAACACTAATGGAAACTTAATCAGAAACAATAAAATCTACAGAACATCTGATAATGGCATATCACGTGAAATAATGGTAAATGGTGATAAAAACATTATTACATCAAACACATTTGACTTAAAAGTACCAGTTGAAAACATAGATTATAGTGAATATCCATTTGCTATATCAAATGCTAGTGCAATTACAACAACCGGTTCATTTAACACCATAACATCAAATACAATCAATGTAGCTAACACAACTGATGGATTTGGAACAATATCTGTTATTGACTTAGCAAGCAAAACCAAAAGTAGCAACAACACAGTAACAAATAACATAATTACAGCAACAAGTGCCGGTTATCTATATGGTATAAACCTTGGAGCAAATACTGACTGTAACACTATAAATTCAAACAATATAATATTAAACAGTGGATATTATACTGCAGGTATTCAAATAGGATACTCACCAGCATATAATAATACAATTAACTCAAACAACATAAATCTTACAAGTTCCATAAGTTATGGTATACTTGCAAGTGCATATGGTGGAGAAGTAACTGGTACAACTATCAACTCAAACAACATTAATATCACAGCTAATGAATTAGCAGGTATAGAATTATGTGGTTCAACACCAGATACTATCCATGATTCAGTATTAACTAGCAACAAAATTATTGCAGATGGAAACTATACTATTGGTATAGGAATATCAGGTAGTAACATCCAATTAATCACAAACAATGTAACTGTTAAAGGTACAACCAACACAACCGATGATTTATCATATGATATAATTAAACCAACAACTGCTGGTATAATTATACAGAATTCAAATAATGTTATTGGAACCAATAACACTATTGATGTTGAAAATGGTGCAAACTATATCTTAAACGGTACAACAAATGCAAAAATTGCATCAACAACAACAGTTGCATCAAGATTTATAAATACCATAAACAATGCAAACATCGTATTAATAAACTCTGACAACAACATCATAGACACACAAAAATCATTCACAACAGGTACATATGCTATTGAACTAACTAATTCATCAAACAACAACATTACCAACAATAACTTAAATGCAAGTAACA
Source organism: Methanosphaera stadtmanae (assembly GCA_015062825.1). Classification (GTDB taxonomy): domain Archaea; phylum Methanobacteriota; class Methanobacteria; order Methanobacteriales; family Methanobacteriaceae; genus Methanosphaera; species Methanosphaera stadtmanae_A. The sequence goes on along the minus strand of SUTR01000001.1, from coordinate 59,934 downwards.
TTAATGGTGGAAATGCTGCTGTATTAATGGATGAAGCAAGTCAAAACAATTACTTAAACAACAACACACCAGTATTTGGATTATTGACAGATGATACATATGATACACTCTTTGATGAAAATGGAGTATACACATTCCCTACAGGTGTAGATATACTAACACTTGCTGGTGACTTACACAATAAGGATTTAATATTTACAAACAACCTCACATTTACAAATGGTGGAAACTACACAATATACAACGGTTCAATCATATTAAATGATGTTGAAGGAAAATCATACACTGATAGATTTGTAAACATTAAAAACATCAACATAAACAACACAGACAAATCAGCTCTTATTGACAATTTATCTGTATATAGACAAAGAAATGTACAGATAATGGGAGGAGTATTTGCTGTAAATGGTGATAATGTAACAGCATTTGAATCAGAAAGTAATATAAGTTTATACACAATACTTGATGTGTCCAATGCAACAGTTATAATGGATGGAACAGATATAACAGCATTTAAAATGACACGTGATGTATACTCAAGAAATGATTACCTAGACATCAGAGACTGTAACATAACACTTAAATCAACAGGTAAAAACACAGCATTTGAAGTATTCAATACAAACTTAGACATACTAAGAAACAATATTGTCCAAGAAGGTAATGAAGCAGTAACATTCACAGCATCTAATGTATACGCAAATAGTCAGTTCTTCATGAACAACAACATTACAGTAACCGCAGATAATGCAAACAACCTCATAACATTAAAAGATAATCAAGGATCAAATCCATCCTTTGGAAACAACACAATTACAGTTACAAGTTCAAACCCAGTATGTGTATTTAATGTAACAAATGCAGGAAAAGTATACATTGGTCAAGGACAATACTCTTACGCATCATACAATACACCAAACACAATAATTGTAAATGCAGATAATGGTGAAGTACCAGTAGTATATGTTGACAGTACAGGATATGTAAGAAACAACTTCATAATGGCAAATGACTTATATGGTAATGAAGCTGTACAAGCAGCAACAGTATCAAACAACATTCCATTTGAAACAAATGTAGTAATTACAGCACCTGAAAGTGTAAAAACTGGTGAAGAAGTAACAGTATCTGCTAAAGTTACCAACAAAACCGGTGCTGCTGTAACTGGTAGTCTTGTCATGAAAATTGATGGTGAAATAGTAGCAGAATCTGATTCATCAAGTATATCCTATACATTTACAATTGAAAATGCTAACACTACAGTAACTGTAGAATATACAAATACTTCAACTATTTATGTGGCAAGTAGTAATCAGACAAGTCTTCTTAACACCAAAGCTACAATCGTTGAAGTAGATGACATTCAGGCAGTAGCAGGTGAAAACCTAACAGTAAGCGCTACATTCAAGGATGTATATGGAAATGACATTAATGGTGGAAAAGCTATCCTTAAAATCAATGGTGTAACACTTAAAGATGAAAATGGTAAAGTAATCTATGTAAAAGTAGTCGATGGAGTAGCTCAATTTGAAAATATTGAAATTCCAGAAAAATGGGCTGGAAAAACATTAGATATACAAGTTGTATACAGTGGAACATCTAAATATGATTCCATGAGAGTAAACACTACAGTCACTGTTGAATCTCAAGAAACTGGTATGGAATTTACTACAAAAGACATAACAGCACATAGAAAAGATACCATAACATTATCCGTAAAAGTAAACGCTCAAGATGGTAAAGTAGTATTTAAAGTAAACGGTAAAACAGTTAAAGATGCAAACGGAAAAGTAGTCTATGCTAAAGTAGTAGATGGTATAGCAACAGTAGAATATACCGTACCTAACAACTTCAAATACCAGACATACAATGTAACTGCTGCATATCTTTACAAAGATGAACGTTTAGAAGCAAATACTACATTAACAATTGAAGAATAGATGAAAAATAATATTTTTTCATCTTAAACTTATTTTTTTTTAAACTTATTACGTAAAGATTATATTTTTTTGTGGTAAGTATATTTTATTATTTAATTTTAAAAACAGATATAATATTTATGTTAAAATCAGATTGGATGTTATTTTTTTTAAGATCAGGATTATAATAGAATCTTTTATTATTTTTGAATTCATGTTAAAACTAGATAAAAAAAATACTTAAAACATAGTATTTATATTACATGATATACATGGCATAACTTATTTCTATTTAAATTAATGTTAGTATTCAAATAAATAAATTACTCATTAATTAAATTGCTATTTTTTATAATAAATTATATTTTTATTATTCTCATTTTATACGATAATAATATTTTAGAACTTTGAATTTTTTCTAAAAAAAAAGAAAAAAGAAAAAAGGGGTTAAATTTTTTTTTATTCTACTACTAATGCATTGGTATAACGTGCATCGTTATAACGGTTGTTAGCACCAGCTACATATTCAATGGTATGTACACCTTTTTTGACCTTAGATACGTCAATGGTTGTGTATATTTTACCGTCATCTGCATTTACGTGAGTAAATGTAGAACCATCTACTTTAAGTGCAACATATGTATCTAATACACATAAGTTACCAAATGCGTCACGTAATGTTACGTTAATGACAGCTTTACCATTCTTACCATAAGCAATTGTAGTGTTGAAGTATACATCTGCTTTAAGAACAGTTAATTTACTACTGTTTTCAGCTCTATCATATAAGTTACCGTTAGAGTATACAGCAACTATAGGCATATCTGGTTTTGCACTTGCACCAATAGCTATTGAATGGTTGAGTGTTGCCTGACCATTTACAACGTTTACTTTAATGGTATTTCCTTTAGCATCTCTTATGGTTTCTCCTGCGATCTTGAAGATTACTGTTCCACCATTTACAAGTTTGCCCTCATCGGTTACCACTGCTGTAATTGAAATGTTGTCTCCACCGTGAGCAACTATTCTATCACTAGTAATACTTACTTGAGCTGTACGTTTAGTGAGGTTTGTGTTTACACGAGCACTTTCACTTTCATTGTATACAGCATCACCGCTGTATTTAGCTGTTAAGTATTTGGTATTGTTGCCTGATGCCATCCAAGTTGAATTGGTTGGAAGTTGTGCAACTGCAACACCGTTATTTACATAAGCGGTTATAGCTTTACCATTAAGTGATTGTGTAATACCATTAAGTCTGAATGTTACTGTACCGTTATTTACAGCTTTACCGTTTTCATCTACAACTTTAGCAGTTACATTAATTACATCGTTTACTTTACCTTTAATAGGATCTAAAGTTACTTTGGTATTAAGTTTGCTAATTGCAATAGTGTTGGTACCGTTGGATGCAGAGTAATTTGCACTTTCAAGGTAGTTAGCAGTTACATTACCAGTAAATGGAACATCATAAACAGCTTTTATTGTAGCTTGACCTTTTGATACGTTAACTACACCAAGTGTTTTACCTTTGTTATCAGTTACTACTACCATACCATTTGGTACGTTTATATTTCCATTTTTAACGGTAACTTTAATATTTACACTATTTAATGCTTTGCCTGTAATTTTTTCTACAGTTGTAGTGGTTATGTTTTTATTTACAGTTGCTGTTTTAACTACTGCAGCACTTGCTTCATAGTTTTTGTCACCAGCATATGATACTGTTACAATAGATTTACCTGCTTGTGTAGTTTTAACGCTGTGTATAAATTTACCAGTGCTATTTGTTTTAACAGTAGCGCTTTTACCATCAATATTTATTATTACATTAGCATTTGCAATTCCTTTACCATTACCATCATTTAATGTACCGGTTACAGTAATGTTTTGACCAATATTTACTGATGCTACATTGTTTACTGTTAATTTACTGGTTTTCTTATTAACTGACATGGATTGTGTTACAGTTTGAGCTGTTGTACTGTTTGTTGCAGGTACACTTACTTGAACTGTAGTGTCACCAGCTGTTGTTGGTGTGTATGGAACATTAAAGTTACCATCTTTATCAGTGGTTGCTGTTTTGGTTGAACCTCCAACTGTTACATTTACAGGTACTTCTGCTACAGGTTTTCCATTTTCATCAGTTACTTTACCAGTTATGCTGGTTGCAGTTCCTGGTGTTACATTGTGTAATGGATCAACTGTTACAACAGTACTTAAAGCATTTATCTTAGCATTACCTGAACCGGTTGCATTTTCATAGTTAGGGTTGTTGCTGAATGCAGCGTTGATTTTACCATTGTATGTTTTATCAAATGATACATATGCATAAGCATTACCATTTACTACCGTAGCTGTTGCAAGTTTATTACCATCTTTATCGGTAAATGTTACAACTCCACCAGTAATATTCTGGTTAAGTTTAGCAGTTACTTCAAGTTTTTCATCAACTTTACCAGTAATGTTAGTTACGGTAACTGTTACTTTAGCTTTTGTTACATTTAATACAACATTTCTACTTTGTGAATTATAGTTTTCACTGCCTGGGTATTCAACTTTAATACTGTAGTTTCCAGCATCTTTAGATACTTTAGCTACAACTTGACCTTGAGCATTAGTCATGTTTACTATTACGCCATCTACTTTAATGTATTCTCCTGCAATTGTTTTACCGTTGCTATCTTTTAATGTGATAGTGTAGGTTGCATTGTTAGGATATGCTACACTTTGTGTATCTGGTGATACAGTAATTGTTACAGTTCCTTTAGCTACTGTAAAGTTGCTAGTTACAGTTTGTTGACTGTAGTCGTTACTTTCTGGTATTGTTACTGTTACAGGTACTTTACCTGCTTCGGTTGGGGTATATGGAATTACCGCTTTACCTGTTGCATCGGTATTTACTGTTTTAGTTTCATTACCAATTGTAACTTGTACAGGTTTATTAGCATAGCCTGGAGCTGTTACTGTGATGTTTTGTGGTTGACCAACTTTGCTTGATGTAGG
>SUTR01000001.1:51467-54906 GCA_015062825.1 Methanosphaera stadtmanae | reverse complement strand
ACTTGTACAGGTTTATTAGCATAGCCTGGAGCTGTTACTGTGATGTTTTGTGGTTGACCAACTTTGCTTGATGTAGGAGTTGTTACATTAACTGTTACATTTAACTTGTTAATAATAGCTTTTACAGTGTAATCGTTTGAAGCTTCATTATAGTTATTCTCAGCAGTGTATGTTACTGTCACATCATGACTTCCTGCTTTATCAAACTTGGTTGTGATAGTTGCTTTACCATTACTTATGGTTGCTGTTCCAAGAGGTTTACCTTCACTTGTAAATACTACAGTTCCTTCTGTTACAGCATCACCATTTTCATCAATAACATCTACACTAAGTGTTACTGTATCATTAATAGATGCAGTTTGTACACTATTGTCATTTGCAACAATTTGTGTATTAAGGTTATTGAATGTAATGTTGGTTGTGTTGCTTGTAGCATTGTATCTATCATCACCATCAAATGAAACATTGATTGTTACTGTACCATTTACATTATTGCTTACTGTAAATGTGGTTATGTTATTAGCTGCTTGTGGTGTTTGGTTGAATTTGAGTGTTTCAACTTTAACTATTTTATCCCCGTCAACAAGTAATACTGCAATTGTCACGTTATCATTTACTTTTACATCATTATTTGTGTTAATGATAATTATTTGTAATGAACGTTTATCAGCATTGATTGTAGTAGTTACATTATTTGCTGGTAGATATTCATTATTTCCTGGATATGAGACTGTTACGTTTGTTTCATTTGTTTCAGGTGTGTATTCAAGTGAATATTTACCTTCATCATCAGTTGTAACATTTTGATCTTTACCATTTATTGTGATAGTTACAGTTTCACCTGCTATAGGATTTCCTTCAGTATCAGTTAATTTACCACTGATTGTTGTAGGTTCTCCTACTTTAGCATAGGTAATTGGATCAACAGTTAATTCTGTTTCAATACCTTCAGTAACTTCTACCATTATAGGTTCATCAATTGAACATCCAGGATAGTTACTATCACCTTCAAATGAAACTACAATAGATAAATTACCAGTACTTACAGGTTTATATGTGTATGAGAATTTACCATCATCATCAGTTACAATTACTGCATTTATAGGTGTACCATTAATTGTAATAGTGATATTTGCACCATTAATAGGAACGTTTGAATCTATATTGGTTAATGTACCTGATATGGTTACTTGATCATTTACAAAGGTATGGTCTTTATCAGCTTCTGCTGTAATTCCACTTTCTGCTTGATCAAAGTGTAATGTAATAGTTTCTATTGCATCATTTACCTGTGCAGTTACATCATAGTCACCAGCATATTCTTCTGGTACTTCAAATGAGAATGTTCCATCTTCATTAAGGGTTACTTTAAATGGTTCTTCATTTTCTACAGTAACATTCATTTCATTAACATCTAATTCTGGAAGGTTACTGGTTACTTTACCTGTAATTGTTGCAGTGGAATTGAAATCCCATTCTGTTTGATCTTCATCAAATGTAATTGCATATTCTACTAATGCAATTTCTACATCATTACTGGTTTCATCTGCATCATATTCTTTGTCTTCAGTTACATTACCTGCATATACAGCAGTGATTGTAGCTGGACCTAATCCATTTGGTTTGATTGGTACTGTAAATTTACCGTTTTCATCTGTAGTAACGAGGTATTCTTCAGGTATTCCATCGTCATTTTCATATGTAATTGTTACAGTTATGTTTTGACCTGCAAATGCTTTTTGTTCATTACCATCTTTATAGGTTAATGTACCGTTAATTGTTGCATTTCTTTCACTGTAATATACATCATTAGCATCTAATGTAATTGTAGTTGGAATAGTGGTTACTTCTGTAATTTCATATATGTCGGTAGTTGTTGCTGATTCATATTCATCAGTTGCAACTGAGGTTAATGTTACAGTAGCATTACCAGTTTTACCTGTTGTATCTACAGTATATGTGATTTTACCATCTTCAGTAGAAGTTGTTTGATTGGATATTATGGTTCCATCTTCAAATGTTACTTCAACATTAATGGTTAAGTTAGGAATTCCTACAAATTCATCATCATCATTCCAATAACCGATTTCAGCATCTATAACCATAGGTTCTCCACTTTCAATTGTTTCACCTGAGAAAACAAATTCAGGTTGAATAAGTTCTTTAGGAGTTATGATTGTAGTTGTATTATCTTCATTTCCAGCATATGCGGTAGTTTCATCAAATGTTGCTACAATTGTTACATTTCCTATTGCTAGTGGTGTTGTGGTTGTTTGGTAGTTACCATTTTCATCAGTTGTTACAGTTAAGTCTTGTGTTTGGCCATTTGCATAGGTTACTTTGATGTTTATGGTTGCATCACTGATATCATCACCATTACTGGTTAATAATGTACCATATATTATTAATTCTTCATCAATAGCTGCTTCTTCAGCATCAACACTTAATATTGTTTCTTCTAATATTGTTGTGTTTCCTGTTGCTTCGGTTGCATTGTATTCATCGTTTCCTGGATATGTAATAGTTATGGTTACAAGTCCGGTGTTTTCTCCTGCTGGGATGGATGCTGTGAATCTTCCTTCTTCATCAGTTGTTGCTGTTGTGTTTGCAATTACTGTTTCATCTGGAAGTGTAATGACTATGGTAACTTCTGCATTTGGTATTGCAACTGGTTCATCTTCATCGTTAGTGTATTCTAGTATACCTTCAACTTCTATATTTTCAACACTAGTTTCACTAGGTTCAAATGAAATGAATGTTTCTTTTGGTTCTGCTGGTGTGATTTCAGCATCATCAGTAGCTGTTGCTTCTGAATAAACTTCAGTTTCATCAAATGTTGCTACAATTGTTACATTTCCTATTGCTAGTGGTGTTGTGGTTGTTTGGTAGTCACCGTTTTCATCGGTTGTTACAGTTAGGTCTTGTGTTTGGCCATCTGCGTAGGTTACTTTGATGTTTATGGTTGCATCTGCAATACCTTCTTCATCATCTTTGGTAACTAATGATCCATATATTTCTAGTTCTTCATCCATTGCAGCATCGTCAGCTTCAACACTTAAATATGTTTGTGTTAAGATGTTTACGGTTACGATTGCTTCGGTTGGTTTGTATTCTTCGGTTCCTGGGTATGATATGTTTATGGTTGCTTGTCCGGTTTTTGCTTGTGTTGGGATTGTTGTGGTTATTTCACCGTTGTTTATTGTTGTTGGTGTTGTGGTTGTGGTTCCGTCTGCGAATGTTATTGTGATTGTTGCTTCTCCTGTTGGTAATGGGATTTCGTCGCCGTTGATGTCTATGTAGTCTATTGTTGCTTGTATGTCTATTATGTCTGTTGCTGTGTCATCTATTCCTGGTGTGATGATTGTTTCTTTTGGTTCTGCTGGTGTGATTTCAGCATCATCAGTAGCTGTTGCTTCTGAATAAACTTCAGTTTCATCAA
>SUTR01000001.1:0-51367 GCA_015062825.1 Methanosphaera stadtmanae | reverse complement strand
TGTTTCTTTTGGTTCTGCTGGTGTGATTTCAGCATCATCAGTAGCTGTTGCTTCTGAATAAACTTCAGTTTCATCAAATGTTGCTACAATTGTTACATTTCCTATTGCTAGTGGTGTTGTGGTTGTTTGGTAGTCACCGTTTTCATCGGTTGTTACAGTTAGGTCTTGTGTTTGGCCATCTGCGTAGGTTACTTTGATGTTTATGGTTGCATCTGCAATACCTTCTTCATCATCTTTGGTAACTAATGATCCATATATTTCTAGTTCTTCATCCATTGCAGCATCGTCAGCTTCAACACTTAAATATGTTTGTGTTAAGATGTTTACGGTTACGATTGCTTCGGTTGGTTTGTATTCTTCGGTTCCTGGGTATGATATGTTTATGGTTGCTTGTCCGGTTTTTGCTTGTGTTGGGATTGTTGTGGTTATTTCACCGTTGTTTATTGTTGTTGGTGTTGTGGTTGTGGTTCCGTCTGCGAATGTTATTGTGATTGTTGCTTCTCCTGTTGGTAATGGGATTTCGTCGCCGTTGATGTCTATGTAGTCTATTGTTGCTTGTATGTCTATTATGTCTGTTGCTGTGTCATCTATTCCTGGTGTGATGATTGTTTCTTTTGGTTCGTCTTCTGTGATTGTGGTTGTTGTTTGATCTTCTGCTGCTGCGTATTGTGTGGTTTCGTCGAATGTTGCGACGATTGATACTTCACCGATTTTATGTGCTGGTACTGTTGTTGTGTATGTACCGTCATCTTCGGTTGTAGCAGTGAATGTGTCTACAAAGTCGTCATCGTATGTAGCTGTTATGGTTATGGTTTGACCTGCTATTCCGTTTCCTTCTGCATCATCAAGGTATCCGTTTACGGTTAATCCTTCTGATAATGGGTTTTCATTTGCATCAACAAATAAGTCTGGTACTTCAAGGATGTTTACGGTTACGATTGCTTCAGTTGCTTTGTATTCTTCGGTTCCTGGGTATGATATGTTTACGGTTGCTTGTCCAGTTTTTCCTTGTGTTGGGATTGTTGTGGATATTTCACCGTTGTTTATTGTTGCTGGTGTTGTGGTTTGGGTTCCATCAGCAAAGGTTACAGTTATTGTTACTTCTCCATCTGGTAATGGAAGTTGATCATTGTTATCAATGTAGTCTATTTGTGCTTCTACATCAATAATGTCAGTAGCTGTGTCATCTAATGCTGGTGTGATGATTGTTTCTTTTGGTTCATTTTCATTAATAGTGGTTGTAGCGATATCTTCACTTCCACTGTACACATTAGTTCCATCATATTCAGCAACAATTGTTACTTCACCAGTAGCTAATGCATCACGTGTAATTGTAAATGTACCATCTTCTTCTGTAGTTACATCAAATGTATCTACTAAATCACCATTAGTATAAGTTGCAGTAACTGTAATAGTTTGATCTGCAAAGTCTTCAGAATCACCATATGTAAGATAACCAGTTATAGTTAATCCTTCTTCCTGAGTACTTTCATCAGCAAAGATAGTTAAATCAGTAGGATAACGTACTGTTACATCCTTATTATCAGATGAACCTAGGTATTCTGGTGTTTCAACAAATGTAGCCACTACTTGAGCAACTCCATATTTATCTTCTGTTGGAATACTTACTGTAAATATACCTTCATCAGCTACAGTAGCTGTTTCTTCAACAGTTGTACTGTCAGCAAATGTAACTACTACATTTACATTCATACCAGCTGGTAAATCCTGTTCATTACCATCAACATCAATATATGATATTGTACCTTCAACTTCTATAGTATCATCATAATAATCATCCATAGGATCTAATGATAGACTAGTTTCTTTAGCTTCTGCTGGTGTAATTACAGTTTCTTCTGTTTGGCTTGTACTTTCATATTCCTGAGTTTCACCAGTTGTAACTGTAACTGTTAAATCTCCAGCTTTTTTACCATCTTCAGTTGTGAATACGTATTCAAATTCACCATCTGTAGTTGTGGTTATTTCCTTAACTATTGGTTCTTCACCAGCATAGGTTAATGTAACTGTTACTGGTAAATCTTCAATACCTTCATCTTCAACAATTACATATCCATTAATGGATACTACTGCATCAACTGGATATTCTTGGTCTAATTCCCATTGAATAGTTGGTGTGGTTTTTATAACTTCAGTTACTTCTACTGTTGTAGTATTAGTTTTAGTTTTATATTCCACATCATCTAATGCTACGCTAATGGTTACTTCACCAATATCATCTTCACTTACAGGTATACTATATGTATATTTACCTTCAGAATCGGTTGTTGTAGTATAGTTTCTACTTTCACCATTTTTGTTTGTAACTGATATGTTGATATTTGAACCTGCTACATTGGTAATTACATCATCCACATTACTAGTTACTTGACCATTGATAACTATATCATCAGGATATGTTACATTACTACTTTCAAGTGTAATATTTACATCTGGTCTAGCTATAATTTCTGTCTGATAGGTTTCTGTAGCTGCATCATATACATCATTAGCAGTTGTTGTAATGACTATGGTAGCATCACCTAAAACAGCATTAGCTGGAATAGTAACATCGAATTCACCATTTTCTGTAACTGAAGAATTACTAAACTGTGTATTATCAGAATATGTTACAGTTACTGTAACTGTAATATCACTAGCATCAATTTGATCTCCATTAACATCTTCTAAATAACCATTTACAGAAATTACATCATCATCATAATAGAATGGATCTTCTACAAATATAATTTCCACTGTTTCTTTTGGTTTATCTTCATTTTTGATAACTCTAGTGGATTTTGTTTCAGATGTAGCTGGATTATAATTATCATTACCAGCAAAATCTGCTACAACATTAATTGTACCAGTATATAATGCTGGGATAGTTACTTGATACTGACCTTCTTCATCAGTTATTGTATCAACTGTTTGTACTTCATCACCTTTAAGTGATGTATCATTTCCATCCTGAGTATAAGTTACTGTAACAGTAATACTAGCATTAGAAATACCTTCATAATCCTCATCGCGTAACTCACCATAGACAACTATACCATCTTCTTGATAATGATCTTCATCTACATCCATAGTTAAAGATGGTGTAGTTTTTTCTACATTTGCTATTACTTCTAATGGCTTAATTTCTGATTTAAATTCATCCAGAAATTCAGTTTCATATGCATCTACTGTAGCCATTAAATGGCAAGTACCATTTATATCCTCAGGTATTGTGAATGTATACTGATTAAAAGTACTTGTTAAAGTAATATATCCCTGGTGATCTAACCAATAACTTTGATCTGGCATGCTACCAAATTCTTCTGGGTCATTATCTGGATAATATAACTCAATATTTAAAAGTGCTCCATTTAAAGACTCACCAGTAGTAACATTTACCAGTACATCAGAACCAGCTGTTACTGGAGATTCAAAATCAATATCAACTGATGTATTTACTACAGGAACTATTCCTCCAGTAATTTCCAATGGATATAATGCAGATTTATATTCATCAAAATTATCATCCATTAAATTAACATAAACATAATATGTTCCATCAGTACTGTTTAGTGGAATTGATACTGAAACACTTCCAGTAGTACCAGTAAAGGTTTCATCATTCCATGCTAGTGGAGCATCTGTAAAATCAGATTGATATTCTTCATTTTTCATAATAACTGCAGTAATATCTCCTTCTTCTACTGTTTGATCATAGGTAACTGTTACAGTTAAATCATTTCCTGCTATAACAGTTGATGGGAATGATACATCAATTCCATTTTGTGGATCTACTGTTTTTAATTGTTTTGTATTTGTTTTTTCGACTGTCTTGGTTGATACTGCCTTTGCCTCCTGGGCCGTATCTTTCTGTGTTGATGTAATTGTACTTACATCATCTTGTTCTAGATTTTTATTATTATCGTCTGCGGTATTAATGTTTGCCTGGGTATCTGCTGTATATGAAGGGGCTGCTTCAAGAGTAGTTGTTGAATTGTCAACTGCTACTGCTGATACTGCAGAGACTCCAACCAATGTTATTAATACTAATGAGAATAATAAAAATAGTTTAGTCTTGTTTTTCAACATACTTTTATCATCTCGAGATTTACAAGCATATTTACATTTTTTGTCAGTAATGTATTATTGTAATGCTTTTATATAGGATTTAACCTATTTTAAAGCATTATTTTGTTACATCATTCAAAACAATATAAATATGTAATTTAATTTATATTTTTTATAATATAAATTATTTTTTATAAAGTATTGTTGAATTATATTTTGGTTTAAAAAATATTGGCATTTTCTTTTGTAAAATTTAATATTCATATAGCTTAATTGGTAGTAGTGTGGAAAATTGTTGTATTAGTAAAAATTAGTTAATTATATGACGGGTATTTTTTTTAGTGTTTTGTATTTTTTTTGGTGAATGATTTTTATACAAATATTTTATTTAAGTGGTAGTTATTAAACTGTTTTAAGTAGTAATGATTAAATAATTACAGATACAGATATATCTATTAGTGATATAAATGAGCGAAATTGTATATGTAACTAAGAAAACTGAAAGTGGTAAAACAGAAATTCCTGAAGAATTAATGAAAAAGTTTCATGTAAGTGATGATACTACTATTGAATGGTATCCTCAAACAAATGGAGAAGTAATTGTACGTTTCTGTCCTAAAAAGGTATATTAAATAATTTTTTTTTATTTAATTTCTTTTTAATTCTTTCTATTTTTTTTAGTTTTTATAGTTTATGTTCTTCTAGTTTTTCTTTGATTTTGTCAGGTATTGTCATTTTATTTTGTTTTTTAAAGTCATAGTATACAAGTACTGCTTTTCCTGTTGCCTTTTTTTGATTATTTTGCCATGCTTCTTGATATACTGTGCATGATGTGTTTCCTATTTTTTCAACATAGGTTCTGATTTCTATTTTGTCAGCATAGTATATTTGATCGAGGTAGTCATATTCTGTATGTACCATTATCAGATTCCACGTGTTTGCATCTAGTTTCATTGTGGGATTGAATATTTTGTAGAATGGATTTCTTGCTGATTCAAACCATAGTGGTATTGTTGTATTGTTTACATGTCCTAGTGCATCGGTATCTTGTGAACTTACTTCTATTATTCTTTTAAACATATTATTGTTTATATTGTTTTTTGTATAATAATTTATTTTAGAAAAAAATGCTTCAGTTGTTTTTTGGAGGGTGAAAAAATGTGTAATGTGTTATTTTTTTAACACATAAATCCTTTTTATGTGATTATTTTTATTTTCTTTTAGTTATAGGTTTGTTATTGTTTTTAGGGATATGGGTTTTATTATTTCTAGTGTTACATTTAGTTTTTTCCAGTATCCTTTAATGTATCCTTTTTCTTGTAGTTTTTCAAGTAGGGGTGTTAGTTCATCTTTCCATATTTGTAGTTTATTATATTTTTTACTGTCTATTTTTGTTCCAACTTTCTTGTTTACTAGTATACTTCTTAGTATTGATTTTCTGATATCTGTGTTCATCTTTGTCAACTCCTGTTTAGTTTAAATATTTTATTTACTTTTGGTAATAATAACTATATATTGTTTTAGTATATAAAGGTTACTAAATTTAATTCAAATATTATCATTCAATCTAAAATAAAATATTGATATTATTTGAAAAATAAATATAATCACATCATTAAATAGTCGAAACATCTTTTAATAATTAAAAAAGATAATGATTATTTGATTAAAAAATAAAATTTTAAAGGTGGTTAAATTGTTAAATAAATTCTTCAAGTTAGAAGAACATGACACCTATCTAAAAAGAGAATTTATTGCAGGATTAACTACATTTCTGGCAATGGCATATATATTAGGAGTTAATCCTACAATGCTGTCTGAAACCGGAATGCCAACTACCGCAATATTCTTCTCAACAGCATTAGCCTCTGGAATTGCATGTATTGTGATGGGATTAATCTCCAATTATCCAATAGGATTAGCACCAGGAATGGGATTGAATGCACTGTTTACATATACTCTTGTATTAGATATGGGAAATTCATGGCAGGCAGCATTATCTGCAGTGTTCATCGGAAGTATAATATTCCTGATTGTAACAGTATCAGGGCTTCGAGAAGCAGTACTTAATGCCATACCAATTGACTTAAAGTTAGCAATAGGTGCAGGTATAGGATTCTTCCTTGCATTTATAGGTCTTAAAGGTTCGGGTATAATAGTTTCAGATCCATCAACTATTGTATCAATGGGATCATTATTATCTGCTCCTGTATTGCTTGCAATTATAGGAATATTCATTACGCTAATATTATATGTCAGAAAGGTACCTGCAGCAGTATTTCTGGGTCTTGTCATTACTTCCATAATTGGTGTAATATTTACATTGTTAGGCTTTGGTGTTGGAGAGTCCACAATGCCTACACTACCTACACAGATAATAACATTCAATTTTGATACGACAGTTATTGCCGGATTCTTATATGGATTTGGTGAAATATTCTCCAATATTCCAAATCTTATAATGATATTATTCTCTATCCTGTTTGTAACATTCTTTGATAGTACGGGTACATTAATTCCTCTTGCCAAGATTTGTGGTTTTACAGATGAAGAAGGTAATGCAGCTGACTTGGATAAGGCATTTTTAGGTGATTCACTTGGTGGAATAATCGGTGCAATATTGGGAACAAGTACATTAACGGCATATGTAGAAAGTGCAACAGGTATTGGATTAGGTGGTCGTACTGGTCTTACTGCAATATTTACTGGAATATTTTTCATATTGTCCATATTTATCGCACCATTAGTATTATCATTATTTACTCCTGCTGTAACTGCATCAGCATTAATAATAGTTGGTATATTGATGATAGAACAATTGAAGGATGTTCATTGGAATAATCTTGTAATATCAGCATCAGTATTCATGACTATTATTATGATGATCTTAACTTATTCCATTTCATTAGGTATTGCATGGGGATTTACAATATATGCTATAGGTAGTATTGTAACTAATGATACACGACAGATTACTCCGATGACATGGATAATGGTTGTTGTATTTGTATTATATTTATTCATAGGATTGTAGTGGATATATAAATCATAGAATCATTGATTCTTTCATAAACCCCTCTTTTTTTTAAATAATTAGTTTGTTACTGTTTTGTCATAATAGTTTAATAAACAAATTATCATTTGGAATTTAGGAATAACTAAATATTTTAATAATATGTTTGATATAAATCTATAATAAATAAGATTAGGAAATATTTTAAAATGTTAGTTAAATTTACAAAAGATGAAATTAAACATTTATTATTATCATTTATTGCAGTTACTATAATTTTTTCAATACATTTAACGAATAAATATCATTGGTCAACAAATGAATTTATAACTGTATTGCCCTTGACATTAATAGTATTTGTTATTAGCTTAATTCTCAGAACTTTTATTCAGAAAAAGATTGCATTAGACTACAGATATACCATACAATATAAGTTGTACAGCTATGGATTAATATTCTCAATAATTACCATGATATTTAATATAATTGTTCTTATACCAAGCTATATAGACTATGGATTATATGAAAGAATGATTAGTGACAATGAGAAATATAAAATATCACTAGTTGGACCTGTATTTAACATTATTCTAGCAGTAATATTCATGATAATCCTGTTGATTATTAAACCATATTTCTCATTAAATATTGTGGACATTAATTTTTACATAATGTTGGCTGCAATTATAGGATTTAATGTCAATAGTTATATGTCATTTTTTAATTTAATCCCATTTGTAGTTACTGATGGATTAAATCTCTTTAACTATAAAACATCCGTATGGATAATATTAATTGTATTATCAGGTATATTATCAGTATTGTCTTTTACAAATTATCTGTTGTAATCCTCCATTAATCCATTTTTTTTATTATTTTTAATAGTGCTATTATCTTATTTATTTTAAGATAGATTGACATGTATAAATTAAGTTCATTAAATATTTTATTTTCTTAATTTCTAAATTGTATCGTATTATTTTATCTATTGTTTTGATTAAATTTGCTTTTTTTTATTTTTTGACTTCATAATTAGTCTTAAAAAGTCTATTTTAATCAAATTGATTTAAAAAATAAGCTTATTAACTTCTTATTTTTAAAAAATATCCCATAATTTTATATATTAATATATCAATAGTAATAAATGTATTAAAACAGGATATGTGATACAATAGTGTTACAACCTTCTTGATTTAATATGACTTTAGTAAGTAATTACTAATTATATAACTATTATGTTAATTATTTGATTAACATAACTGTTATGATAAGGATTAAATTAAAGACATTTCTATAGATATATT
Source organism: Methanosphaera stadtmanae (assembly GCA_015062825.1). GTDB lineage: Archaea > Methanobacteriota > Methanobacteria > Methanobacteriales > Methanobacteriaceae > Methanosphaera > Methanosphaera stadtmanae_A. The sequence goes on along the minus strand of SUTR01000001.1, from coordinate 42,982 downwards.
ATCTTTAGATTCTTGCTATATTTAAATAAAATATTCATCAGATTAGTAATAATCATTGATGTTTATTTTATCCATTTTCTTATCGGCTAATTTTCATTAATCAGGTTAATTAAATATTATAAAATTAATTTCTGCTTTAATCTAAAAAGTAGTATATTCATATCACAAATAAGAATAAAATAAATTTAGATTATCTATGATATTAACATTTTTAAAGATGAATTATTTTACTGTTAATGTAATAATAGGAGAATGAACTATTCATGACCAATTATCATTTATCATTAATCTAGTACAGCCATAACTAGAGTTAAATACTCTGGAAGAATTCCGTTATTCATATCAATCCATTTAATCTGGTTGTTAAACAATTCATTACTAATTTTGGTAACAATACCACCAAGTGATTCAATACTATACTTTTTCATTTCGGGAAATCTACAAGGTAAATTATCTTCTTTAGAACATCTCTCACATATATTACAATAACCTGTAGATAGATAATACTTATTGTTATCTTCTAATTTACCAATTAACATTCTCTTTTCTTTGAACAAAGTATTATTTAAAATGGTGTATATTTCATCTTTACTAAAACGCTTGTTAAGGAGATTTTCATCTAATATTATTTTAAGATGAATCAATTCAACAATATCAAATTTTTTCCAGTAAACGTCTATTTTATTATTAAATGATGGACAGCTCCATCGTTTATTATACATATGACACTTCTTACATTTTTGACTTGTGTATTCAAAATCATAATAGTTTTCTAGAAATTCCTTTACAGATAACTTCCTAGTACTCTTATGTATTACATAATCAATATTGTCTAGTTTAACACTCTGCATATTTAATTATATAATCCTATATGATATTTATTATTATTTTCAATTCAAGACTACATGTCTAGTATGTATTTACTTTCTTGTTGAAATGAATCTATCTTAAAAAATATATTAAGATATGTGTTTAGATCCTCCTTGTATATTAAGATAAGTCTAAATCATCATTCTTACTTGTTACTATAATGTATGTTAGATTTACATATAAAGATAATCCGAAGGGTCTTGATAACTACTCGGGGGGGTTTTGATAACTACTCCTTATTATCACTGCATTTATAATTATCCCTGTAGAAAAAATTAATGGGAGGTTAATAATTTATATCTATTCATCCAAGTAGGGCTTTATTCTCTCAGATACAATTTCAACAATCTTGTCATCAGCACCTAATGGCCTTGTATATATTATTTCACCATCAAATTCTATCACATCCGTCCGGGATACATTAGGCTCTGGATAATTTTCAATAGGTTCAGGATCCAAGTTCAAGGTTGTGGGAATATCAAGTTTTGTATGAATGCCATCAGCTAAAAATACTGGTACAACAATTACTCTTTCTACTCCATAATCTTTAATCTTATTGAATGATTCAGGTATTGATGGCTTGCTTAATCTCATAAATCCTGCTTCTATATGATATCCTGGAGTTCTTTCTATATATTTTTCTGCTATTGTTTCTATAACTTCATTATTATATGGCAGGCTGCTTCCATGTCCTGCAAGTAATATGCCTGTATTTCTAGGACTTGCATCAGGATATTTTGACAATTCTGTATTAATTCTTTCTTCTACAATATCTACTATTTTATCATCTGCACCCAACGGTTCCAGGTATATGATTTCTCCATCAAATTCTACCGGCTCTGATTTTGCCTGTCTATCATGGTGGTGGTGATGTCCGTGAGAATGGGAATGATGGTGTCCTTCTATCTTCATTGGTTCTAATGTTAATATTGTAGGAATATCTACTTTTGTATGCATTCCATGGGCAAGAAATATTGGATTTACTATGATTCTTTTAACTCCTGTTTTTTTAAGCTTGTTAAATGCTGTTGGTATATTTGGTTCTACAAGTTCCATAAATCCTATTTCAACATTATATTCTGGCATTGTTTTTGCATATTTTTCTGCTACTTCTTTTACAACTTTTTTATTGTAGGGTATTCTACTTCCATGTCCTACCAGTAATATTCCAGTGTCTTTTTTCATTTTTATCTTCCTTCCAATATATTTATTGATTGTAATTATATTGTCTTAGTAAATAGGTATTACTTTAAATTCATGTTTTTATTAATATTGATATTATATTATTCAGTAAATATAAATGTATTTAATACTTTTTAGCTCTTTTTAGACAAAAAGGTAATAATTTATATCTTGGTTTGAGTTTTAATATTATTATATTGGAATTTTTCTTAAATAACTAAATAAATAACAAAAAAATAAATTAATTCAATTATTTTTGATATTTTTATAAAATTATTATAAATATTTTGGTGTGGATGATTTATAAAGAGCAATATTATGAGTTAAACTTAAAACAGTCTAACTTCATAGTATATATTAGAATGCATATATGTGGTGTTTATTATGAAAATCTGTCCATATTGTGGTTGGTGGGAAAACTTGGATGATGCAACAGAATGTGAGGAATGTAAAAAAGATATCTCACAGGTACTGCCGGATTGTTATGATGAATCATCCAGTAATATATAACTCATTTTCAATCCTTTTTAATCTCTATACTATTTTTATCAGCATCACCAAATTCAATCTGCTTGGTTAATTTTTCACATTCACTACTGACATTTGGTACATCCAGTGACAATGCAATTCTACCTATTGACTCAGAATATCTTATTGTTTGATCAAGCCAATTATAGATATCACCTGAATAAATATTAATGGAATAATTTATCATAAACTCCTTTGAAATTTCATATGGACTATGACCTTCCAGTCGTCTTTTAATAATATGCTTTGAAACATTTTCCTCCAAACAATTACAATATGGTGAATACCAACAGTCACACATCATAAAATCCCTATATAAATCCTGTAATTGATTTTGATGTTTCCTTGATAACTGATTAGTAAAGAATCCATCCGTTATCAACTCCTTAGTACTGTCAGAGAATAATCTAGTACTTGGATTATGACCCAATATTCTTTTGAATGATTTTAACAGTCCACCTGATAAATATGCATTATTTATTGGATATAAACTAGTTATTATATCAACAGGATTATCTGTAATATGTTCTCGTATAAACTCTGCTTCATTAACGGTTAAGAAAGACATTGCTGTTGCACGTCCATAATCTGTAATGTTATGCAATTTATTTTGATAATTATATTCTATCATATCATATTCAAATAATTCATCAACAGCATCATTAAATCGTATTGGAAGAGAAAACTTTGAGTATTTCGTTTGAAGTTCTTCCAAATCACATACACCTACTGTAGAAATATCAGAAAGTACCTGTTCATATACATCAGACGATCTATAAATTACATGAATATTATCTACCTTACTTTCAAGCAGGTCATATGCAACATTCTCTTCAAGCTTATGAAACATGTAATTGCCAGTAATCGGAAGAAGATATACCAATCCCTTATCATGAAAGCTAGGTCTTCCAGCACGACCAAGCATCTGATGAAATTCATTATGTGTAAGCCATTCCTTTCCCATACGAAGAGAATCAAAAATCACCTGACTGGCAGGAAAATCCACACCAGCAGCTAATGCTGCAGTAGTAACCACTACAGATATCTTTTGATTAGCAAATGCCTCTTCAATTCTCACTTTACTTGCATATGTAAGTCCTGCATGATAACTTTCTGCATTAATCCCTTTCTTCTGTAGGTTACGTGCAATCATATTGGTCTTACGTCTGGAATCAGTAAAGATAATAGTCTGTCCCTTATATGACTTTGAACTTAATGAATCATATTCCTTCCTGCATAACTCTTCTATAATTCTGTTTTTATACTCATCACTTTCACAAAATACTAGATGTCGCTCTAGCATAACAGGTCTTTTATCATACTCAACTAATGTCATGTTAAATTCCTTAGCCAATTGCCTGGAATTATTAATAGTTGCAGATAATCCTATCAATTGTGCATGTTTAAATAAATCCATCAACCTATGTATTAATCCGTTTAATCTGCATCCACGTTCAACATTATCCAGCATATGTATCTCATCAATTGCCACAACACCCAGATTATCAAGCATATGGTACTGTCCACTTCTTAATATAAAATCCAATCCCTCATATGTTGCAACTATTATATCAGCATCCTCAATTGGCATATCATCTATTGTCAATTCATCATCTGCATGTACACGATTCTTTCCAACCTTTATTGCAACCTTCAAACCTAATTTTTCATAATCCTTCTTGAACTGCCTATACTTCTGGTTTGCCAATGCGACAAGTGGTGAAAGATAGACAAATTTCCTATTCTGCAACGCTCTTGTAATGCCTGCAAGCTCTGCAATCAATGTTTTACCAGAGGCAGTCTGTGACACGACAAGCAGATTTTCATTAAATAACAATCCCTCATTAAGTGCCATTATCTGAACAGGCAACAGATATTCAATCTTTTCTCTTAGTATATTCTTAAATGCCCTGGGTATATTTAAATTATCTACATCTACCCTGGCAAATTCATCCTCAGTCTCTTCATACTGATCATATAATGTTAGTTCCGGGTTTTCAATAGGATTATATTCATTTTCTATCATATCATATACAATATTCAAGTCACCGGTTTTTTCATATAGTTTTTTAAATATCTTCAATGAATTGGATGAATAACCATATTCCAACAGCATATTTAGTATAAGATTATCCAGGCAATCCTCACAGATCTTATATTTATTATACGTGTGTGATGTCTTTGGATTAATGAATGTAATTCTATTTTTTTGTTTGCATATATGACATGATTGTTGGATATTATATTTTATATCATATTCAGTTAGAAACTGCTCCAGTAACGGCTTATATGGGCTTATTATAATTTTCTCTTTTTTAAGTAATTGGAATAACTTATCAATTTTCTCCTTTCTTGTAATGTTTGATAGGATGATTTTATAATCGGATGCTTTTAGAATGTTATGTTCCTTTTTGATTTTAAATGATGACTTTGTTTTTACTTTTGCTTTGATGTTATGACTAAACTTAGTTTTTCCTAGATTATACATTGTTACAATTTTCTTCTGAATATCTAAATATATCATCAAGAGACCTCCATAATTAATAATTAAATTACATAAAAAAGTATTATTAATATATATTATTGTTAATACTATTTATAGCTTGTTAAAAAAAATGAAAAAAAAGATTTATTAAATCATTGAAATTATAAGTAAACATTTACTAAATACTCATATAATACATAACAAACACAACAAACAGCAATAACACTTTCAACAAGTACAATTGCCCTAATAAATGAATAATGAGTAATATTATAGACTGTATATGAAGCAACTACACTAATTACAAATGGAAAGCTAAATGCTGAAAAGCTAGGATAAAAATCCAAACTTCTATACTCAACCAACTTAACAAATGATAATACATAGCATATGCATGCAATAACATATAATATGATTAAAAACTCATGGTTTATTTTATTAAATGAATTAACATAAGCAACTATGAGAATGCTGTAAATGGCAGTGTAGATGCAAATCAATGGCTTGTTAATCTCATCACTTACTGGAATCATAAAGTACCTGTAACAGACTATAATCATAGTAGGAAACATCAATATAAATGCAAATACAAAGAATATCCAAGTATAACCATTAAACATATGGAAAGTACCTGAAATGGAAGCCATTGATATACCAATATATACAATCCAATAGGATGGATATACATTATCCAATGAAAAATCATTAAATATATACCTATAGCTAAAGTAAACTATTAAAAGCATATGCAACAACAATCCAATAATCCACAATACAAATGCAAAAATCCCGTTAACATCTATGAAATAATTGCTGAAAATCATAAGGGACATACTGAATGTACCCATGGTGCTGCATACAGTGATAATATCTAAAGCATTCCTAAAGCTGTCATAATCAACGAATAACTTAACAATCAATAACAATAAGATTACTAATCCCAGAAATCCAAAGAAGAACTTAGGATAAATGCTGAAATTACCCAGATACAATCCTAATGAAAAACATGCAAGCATCAATCCACAAATGGGTATAGGTGTCTTCTTTACTAAATCAATCATAAAACTCAAATTCTATATAATAATTATTTAATATATTTGTATTTCATCATTTAAAATAAGTAATAAAGAAAAAATAATTTAAAACAAAACCTACAAATAAATAATATAAATACAATACTCTTATTGGAAGGTGATTAGAATAACATACCAAAACAAATCAATACAGGAAATCCTGGAAGATGATGAATACCCATACCAACATATACTGCAAAGTATACTAAAAAGAATAAGAAACTTCTATAACTATGTAGAAGAAATACAGGAAGAAGATAAGATACTATTCCAGGTAAGAAACATGACATTCGTAACAGTAGAGCCATTAGATGAAGGAGTAAGAGTATCCACAGAATTCTATTATGAAAGAATAGTGGATTTAGTACATAAATATGATGTACAGCCAAGACAAGGACATGACGGGACAGATATCATATCAATAATAGTGGATACTCCAATAAACATACAATATTCAATAAGCCTTGCACAGCAATCATGTACAAGATTTAAAAGACTAAAACTATAATACATGAAATAACTGATTAAAATAAACAACAATATATTGACTAAGTATTAAGGGGAGCTAATTAAAATGAAATTACATATACAGCAGAAAATATTCTCATGGTTTGACAGCTTCAATGTATATGATGATAATGGAAATAAGGTATACAATATCAAGGGTCAGCTATCATGGGGTAAATGTGTAAAGATATATGATATGCAGGACAATGAAATAGGAATGGTAAAGGAAAAAATAATTTCAATCACACCAACATACAATATCACATATCTTAACAAGCATATAGGAAACATTCATAGAAAAATGTTCAAACTAATAGGTCCTGGATATGCAATAGATTACAAGGGCTGGAAGATAGATGGAGACATACTAGAATGGAACTATACCATAAAGGACAAGAATGGAAACAGGGTGGCAAAAGTCTCAAAAGAACACCTTCACTTATCTGATACATATTGTATGGACATAGTAAATCCTGAAGATGCAATATTTGTAGTGATGTTTGCCGTAGCAATAGATGCAGAAAAGGCATCCAGAAAAGACAAGGTAGATGTTGATTAATGATTAATCATCTACTAACCTCCATTTTTTTTATTAAATTCCTATTTTAACATCATCATAACTTTCATTGTATCTTATATCTTTTTGTCGTATAAGATAATTATTTGAATCAATAATTTAATTAAGATGTGTAATTAGACCTATTGAACATACAGGTCTTATAAAATTCATTATATAAAACTTTCTATCATAATAAACTAAAGTATATTAACTTAAAAATCCAAAACATAGAATTACAACAAAAAATAATAATTATTTGAAAAAGAACTAAGGGGAGGATTGAAATCAATGGATGATGAATGCTATTTTACAATAAGTGGAGTAAATCATTATCATGGAATAAAGCCATTCAAAATAGGCAAGATACTCAAACTAATAAAGGAACCAGACAATGACTATGATCAAGAAGCAATCAAGGTACAAATGAGATATGCCGGAGATGTCGGATATGTATCAAACAGCGTTAAAACAGTTGCCAAAGGTACAATGAGTGCAGGACGATTATATGATAAGATACTCGATGAAGACTATGCAATAGTAAAATTTGCAATAGATGATTATGTAATTGCAAAAACATTATCCCAAAAGGAATTGGATGAACAAAAGGATAATCCTGATAGTGATATTAACTATATATAATATGAATTGGTGGGGTATATTATGACAAATGTAATAGAGGATAACTTGGAATCCATAGAATTGCTGGATATTCAACAATATCAAAACATGACAGTAATTGGATTGAACACACCTAATACAAGACCACCAGACTTAATGCCATTGGATGTAGGATTAAGTATGGGACTGGTTGAAATCACAGAAGTGGATGAAAATGGAAGTGTAGGACAATTAAATGTAATAAACAATGCAGTAACACCTCTGTTATTGATGGATGGTGAAGAAATAAAGGGAGCAAAGCAAAATAGAATCATTAATGCAACAATGATTATACCTGCAAAAAGTCAGCAGATAATAGATGTAAGCTGCAGTGAATCAGGAAGATGGAATTATAATAGTCAGACATTTAAACATTCATATCATATGGCATCATCAAAAGTCAGACGATCAAAACAGGAAAGTGTAAACAATAGTCTCAGAACATCAAATCAAAGAATATCAAATCAAAGCCAAGTATGGGATGATATAGAATCAACTCAAGCATCATTAAATATAGAATCCAGTACACATGCCCAACAAGATACGTTTATAAGCCTAGAGAAGGACATAGATAATTATCTTAAACACTTTCCCCTACAGCAAAAACAGAATGCATCAATAATCATCATCAACAATCAAGTAATAGGAATGGAATTATTATATAATGCAGATAAATACTCCCAATACCATCAAAGATATATGGAAAGCTATATAATAGATGCAATAACACAACAAGATGAACATGCCGATGATAATGTGGATGCTGCAAAACTATCAGAGGAATTCATAAATAGAATAAGATTATCCAAGATAGAAGAATATCAAGAAAACAATACTAATGACTACAGATTAGAAGATGATCAAATAACAGGATCATTCATATTCTATGAAGATAATCTGGTAAATGCATCAATACTAAGAAAACATGAATTGACACACATTTAAACTCCCACAATCTCTTTTTTTATACATTAAATAGAATGTTTATTTTTTTATCATAAGAATTTTAAGCTATGTATTATATAAATATATTCATTAATATTATGAGTTAATTATGAATTGTAAACAAGTTAATATTATTTTATAACTTCTGGCAATAACATTATCTTAATTTTAAGATTTAAGTTTTCATTATCTCTTAAATATAATCTTGGGATACTATAGTTATCTGCAATTTTCATCATACTAGTTGGTGAACATTATATTATTTGTTAAATGGGGTCTGAATACATGGATACAAAAGACGTTATAGTTATAGGAGCAGGATTAGCAGGTCTTACATGCAGTGTAAAGCTAGCAGAATATGGAAATCATGTAAAGCTATTTTCACCATCACCATCTGAAAGGTCACAATCCGTAATGGCAATGGGTGGAATAAATGCAGCACTGGATAATAAGGGACAGGAAGATTCACCCAGTCAACATTATACAGATACAATAAATGGTGGACAGAACATAAACAATCACAGTGCAGTAGAGAAATTAACACAGGATGCTCCAACAATAATAGAATGGCTAAGTAATATAGGAACCAGTTTTACACGAGATGAAAATAATAATATAGATCAAAGATACTTTGGTGGACAAAAAAAGAAAAGAACTGTATATGCCGGAGCAAGAACAGGAAAACAGGTTGTAACTGCTATTAATGCAATGGCAAGAAAATATGAAGAGGAACATCTTATAGAACGTTATATTGGATGGAGATTCTTGTCAGTATTATTAAATGAAGATGATAAATGTAATGGTGTAATATTAATCAATGAACTAACCGATGAAATCAAGGCATTTACATCAGATTGTGTGGTAATAGCAACAGGTGGAACAAACAGGATTTTTGGAAAAATATCGGGTTCACAACAAAATGATGCCGGTACAACAGCAAGACTTCTCAGACAAGAGATAAAACTAGCAAATCTAGAAATGATACAGTATCATCCAACCACTATAAAAACACCAGTAAAAAACATGCTGATAACAGAAGCTGCAAGAGGAGAAGGTGGACGACTCTATACAATGCGTGATGATAAGAAATGGTACTTTATGGAAGAATGGTATCCTGAACTTGGAGCACTAATGCCAAGGGATGTAGTATCATGTAGCATATACAAGGTATGCAATCAACATAACCTTGGAATTGACGCCGAAGACTATGTATACCTGGATGTATCATTTCTACCGGAAGAAACAGTTAAAGTAAAGCTGGATGAAGTTTATGAAGTATGTACCAAATACCTAAATCTTGATCCGACAAAACAGCCAATTCCAGTATATCCAGGAATACATTACTTTATGGGTGGAATATTAACAGATGATGAACATAAAACAAGCATCAAAAACCTATATGCAATCGGAGAATGCTCAGTACAATACCATGGTGCAAACAGACTAGGAGGAAATTCACTGTTGGGAGCGATACATGGAGGATTTATAGCAGCAGAAGAAATAAACAACCAACCAGAACCAAATAAAAACACCAATCAACTAGTAAATGCACTGCTTGAGGATGAACTACTTGAATACGATCATTGGAAAAAAAGTCAATCATCAGATTATATATCATCATATAAAATAGAACAGGAATTATCTGATATAATGAATAAAGCAATGGGAATCTACAGAGATGAAACAACATTAAAAGAAGCATTAAATCAATTAGAAAAACTTGAGGAAAAGGAAATATACTCTCATGAAAGCTACTATGAATACATATTAATTAAATCATTGATACAACTTGCAAAGGCATTTATTATATCGGCACTCGAGAGAAAGGAAAGTCGAGGAGCACATCAACGAATAGAATATCCAGAAATGGATGAAAGATATCAGAAGACAACAGTAATACAGTTAATCAACAATGAATACAGAATATCATTTAATGATACTGATGAAAAGATGGGATGGTAATATGGAAACATTAAAAGTCATAATTAAAACATTTGAAGATGATAAAGATGTTGTCAGGGAATTTGAATATACAGGAGAGCTAAACATTCCAGTTACAGCACTGCTTGATGAAATAAACTACAGATATGATACAAAAATTCATTACTCATCAAGCTGTCTGCAGGGATTATGTGGAAGCTGTGCAATGCTAATAAATGGATGGCCAAAACTTGCATGTAAAACATTTTTAAATGAACTGGTCATGACCAAGCATTTTCATAGAATAACAATAGAGCCGTTAACTAAGTTTCCAGTAATAAAAGATTTAATCATTGATAGAAGCATATTATATGAAAATATGAAAAAGGCACATCAATGGCTTGATGATGATGCAAAAATCAATCCTGACAATATACAATTTGAATATGAAGTATCACAATGTCTGATGTGTGGATGCTGTCTAGAGTCATGTCCCAATTATAATGTTGAAGAGGACTTCATGGGTGTAATACTACCAGTATCATCTTCAAAAATAACAGCACAAGAGACTAACGAGGATATGCTAAAAAAACATAAACAAATATATAAAAAGCATTTCTACAACAATTGCGTAAAATCATTAGTCTGTGAGGATGTCTGTCCAATGAACATTCCAACTCAAAGGGCTATATCAAAGATGAATAAAAAGTCAATATGGTACATTTATCATTTATTCAAACAGGATAAATAGTTAATCATACACTAAAAAAAAGATTATTATTTAATTTACCCCTCATTATTTTTCTTAAACTCCAATAACCATTTAATATTTGAGGATTTGTTAAAAATTAGACTTTGGATATATCAGATTGCATTGAAATTAATATTTTTCTTGATCGAATTGTTAAATAAAGATAGGATAATAAATTTCCTGTTAAAAAAAAAGATTTCTAATAAAAAAGTTGGCATAGTTGAATGAATGAACTAAATTCATCCTAACTAATGCCATTATGCAGTGATTCTAATTCTACGATCTACATCAATTAATGCAAAAATCCATAAGATCAATGAAAAGATCAGTGCATATATATTACCGGTTAGATTTAACAGTACACATACTGCAAATGTTCCAATTGCATAGAAGTAATCACCAGTAAATAAATATCCAAGACCGGAAAATATGAATCCTACTATAAAAGCAATAACTCTATTAGCCATGAATTTTATCCTCCCTATTATCAAATATATTATATAGTATATTGTAGGATATTATTATCTTTTATTGTTTTATCTAATCATTGGATGAAATCTTCTTTCTTATAATCCGTATAAGGTTTGGTGGAATTTATCAATTCAATAACCTCATCCACATCAACTAATGTATTGATACAGCCATCCCTTAAAAGATATACTCCTTGTACACAAAAATCATCAAGTGACATCATAGCTAGATTTAAGTCAACAGGACATGCAACACCTATGACACCCTTGAATGAACGTTTCCGAAGCACATTTTTAATAAATGTGGAACCCGGTACAATATACATGTCAATTGCCTTTCTTTGACTGATGCTGTATATAATTCCAATTGAACAGTTGCCACAGCATATACATTCAAGTCCTGATTCTCCAAGCTTTGCAGGACAATCCGGTGCTCTAAGACAATGAGGTAATACCATTATAACATCCCTTGCATCAAGTTTGATGAAATTATCATGATTAATTCTATTTCTTAAATCAATACTAATAGCATCTATCAGCAAGTCATTTAATTGGAACAGTTTGAATAATTTTTTAATGAGAGGATAAGTTAAATTAAGAGTAAACAATAATAAACCAGGAAATAATAATTTCTTTTTCTTCTTAAAGTATAAACCTAAAATTAATGTGATTACTATGAGAGCAATTAATATAACTAATACAATTGCAGTTATCTGTCCAAGTATTGTAAAAAAATCCATGTTCATAATAAATAAGTCCTAAAAAATACTTATTTATTAATTATAGGATTCATGTTATTTAAAATTTGTTAAAAAAAAATATAAAGGTTAAAAAATAGATTAAAATAGATTATTATATTGTTATTTCCACTTTTTCATGTTTCTAGTGGATTTACGTGTTAAATAATAGTATAATGTAATGTTTTTACCATTTACTTTAATGTAAATTTCTGTAACAAATACATAATCATAGGTTAAACCTTTTGATGTATCCTCAAGGATTGGTGATACTTCTGCATCTTCACTTTCAATTCCGGTTACGAACCTGTTGTAAATATCAAGGAAAGCATATTTATCTACTTTACATATTTCATCTACCAACTGAAGTGGAAGTTCTTCCTGTTCATGTGTAAACTTAAGGTTAGGAAATTTTCTTTGAATAGCCTTTAATAACTGTTTTGATGGTCTTTCATCCATAATTTTCACCATTAATAATAAGATAATTTTTGACTAAATATTATTCTTTAATTATTAATAATATATTGTTACTATTATTTTAAATATTTTACTTTGGAAATAAAATATTAAGTTATATTAGTTTATATAGTCAAAAAAGTAATATATGATAGTGAATAATTATAATATAGTGATAAATAATGGAATATAGGACTGTTAAAAAGAATGATGATAAAATATCGCTCTTAGGTTTTGGTGCAATGCGATTAATACAGAAAAATGGTAAAATCGATATGGACCTTGCAAGTCAAGTAATTAACTATGCAATCGATAACGGCATCAACTACTTTGATACAGCATTTCTTTATGGTATGGGCTCTAATGAAAAGGCATTGGGTGAAATTATACTTAAGTGTGGCTGTAGAAATGATGTGTATCTTGCAACTAAAATGAATCGTTTAGCTATACATTCAAGAGATGATATGGAGAAAATGTTTAAGCAGGAACTGGATAATCTATGTACTGACTACATTGATTACTATTTTATACATAATGTAATTAGTTATCAGGACATTATAGACCTAATTGATATGGGATTGTTTGACTTCATAGAAGATAAGAAATCCAATGGACAAATAATCAACCTTGGTTTTTCATATCATGGATCATATGGAGATTTTGAGAAGATATTGGAACTTTATGATTGGGATATGACACTATTACAGTACAATTATTTGGATAACCAATTACAGGCAGGATTAAGGGGTATAAAACTTGCTCATCAGAAAGATATGGGCGTTATTATAATGGAACCATTAAAGGGTGGATTACTGGCAGGTACAATGCCAAAACAGGCACAGGATTTAATAGATAAATCCACAACCCAAAGAAGCAATGTGGATTTGGCTCTCAGTTGGATATATGATACACCGGAGGTTACATGTGTCCTTAGTGGTATGAATACTATGGAGATGCTAGAAGAAAATATTGAAATAACAGATAACTTTACAGAAAATCCTCTAACCTCTGATGAAAAAATCTTGTTAGAACAGGTCAAAGATGTTATATTGGAGATAAACAAGATAGGATGTACAACATGTAACTATTGTATGCCATGTCCACAACAAATCAATATACCAGACATATTCAAGTTATATAATGATAAATATCTCTTTCCAGAAGATAAAACACATGGAATTCATCATACATACATCCAATATGCAGGTAATATGTTAGGATTTACTGGACAGCGTCATGATGGCGCATTATGTATAGATTGTGGATTATGCACATCTAAATGTCCACAAAGACTTGAAATACCAAAACTATTGAAGATGGTGGATAAAAGTTATCATGGAAATCTGCTACGTCCTATAGTGCCAGTTGCAAAGAAACTAATGAAGAGATTCATGTAATAAATAAATTTATAGGATGGTGTTTGTAATGAAAGACATTAAAAAAACTATTATAATATTAGTATTAATAATACTATTTTCATCAATAACTGTTTGTTCTGCATTAACAGATGAACAAAACAGGATAATTGAAGAAAAACATGACTTTTATACTGATGAATTCATATTTGAATATAATGATCATAACACCACCAAATATGAAGGTGACAGTGGATTGAAAGGAGCATATGCAAAAAACAGAGATGATGGACTAACATATTACCTTCCAGTAGAAAATGTACGTTCCATTGCATATATTACAGAAGGTAGCTTTAAGCTATCTGAGCATATAGATGTAAAACATAGCTTAATTGTAGAAAATCGTTCATATGATTGCATAATGCTGGAGATGTATAAAAAAGATGGGTCTGAAATACCAAAACTGGATATTAAAGATTCACGTTTAACAAATGAACAGAAAAGCTACTTTGATGACTATGATACCCAACGGGCTGATTACCTGCAGCAACAACAGCAATATGCATTAGAGGATATTGAAGATAGCTATTCAAGAAGTTCCAGTCATAAAGATAAACGTTCAAAATATAGTTATTACTATAGTCCTAGAGGAGGATATGGTGTAATATACAATCCATAACTATATGCATCCTTCCATCACCACCTACATTTATTTTTTTAAATATTTTTTCTGAAATAGTCCTTTTTTTTTGGATGATTAATTATTTATCTAAAATAGATATAATATTCTAATAAGGTGATTTAATGAAAAAGGTCAAAATTACGGTAATGAGAAAAGCCTGTTATACTGACTTGATAGAAAAATATGAAAATCCATTAGAACATCCATGTAGTGTAGAGCAAGGGGAAGTATATATTGCCAATGGATGGAATAGGCCTGATGACTTCTGTCAAAGCGCATGGGATTCAATAAGTCCCTTTGTATTGGCATTATCTTCTGGTGGGGAAGATATCTATGATGGATGGATGAAAGATAAAAAATCTGCAATGATATCATGCAATGATGGATTCAGACCAGTTAGTTTTCTTCTTGAGACAATGGATGAAGATGTTGATTAATCTATAATAATTGATTTATAAATAATAAAATATGGATAAAATACTTTCAATAATTTAAGTATTATGATAAACAAATAATATTATAATTAAAATAAAATGGAGGTAAATAATATGGTAGATGCAAATGCAATTCTTGGAATGCTTGGAGATTCTGGCCGATTATCAGCAAATCAAATAGCAGATATGGTATCACAAAAAAGTCCAATTCCAGTACCAGGTGCTGTTGTACAAGGATTACTTGATCAATTAGTACAGCAAGGTAAAATCCAAAAAACTGAAGAAAATGGTGAAGTATTCTATCATTTATAGATGATAAATACTTTTTCCATCCATAACCTTCTTTTAAACTTACTTGTAAGTTAATTTTATCTTATCATGAGCTCTTGTACGCATATACTTTATACGAGGTTTGCCTATGATAAAACATGCATACATATGCTTATTCTTATCTATTTCTGGGAAAAATTCCATAAGCTTTTCATGATTAATCTCATCACTCATCATACTAAACAGGGAATAAAACCCTCCAAGACCCATAGTATAGGCCAATAGTTCAACTCTGCACATTGCTACAGTAGCATCAGTTTTGTTTTCTGAAAAGGCCAAAAGCATCTGTTTTCCTTCCCATAGTAATGGATGACGATTAACATCATGATCTGGATCTCTTAGATATTGGCCAAACTGTTTTATACGAAATAGCTCATCTTCCTTAACTTTTATAATGTCATAGATTAACTGCATAAACTCTGGCATCTGTTTGTCTATAACTACAAATTCAACATCCTGATTGTTCTGTCTATTAGGACTGTAATATGCTCCTTTCAATAGTTTTTCAAATGTTTCTTCATCAATTTTTTCATCTTTAAACCATCTGCATGTACGTCTTTGTTTATAAAATTGAAGCATATCATCATAGTCAACAGGTATTTCATCAGGATTATATGATTCTACTTCATTTTCCTGATTTTCAAATCTTTTTATGCTAATTGCACCTACTGGACATGATGTACTGCATTGTCCACAGTCAAAGCAGTTACTTTCAACATCAACTGCCTTATTGTCAATAATTTCAATATTGTCCCGTATACATACACTCTTACATAATCCACAGCCTATGCATTTTTCTTCATCAATACTTAAATGTTTAATTCAAATCACCTATTTAAACTTAACTTTTATTATTATTATTAATCTAAATATCTTATCCTATTTAAATATTAATGATTTGTTGAGTATTAACTATTTAAATAATTTGCATTCTGATAATTGTCTTGATATTTACATAATATCCTTATAAATTAACCTTCATAGTAACAAAAGTATAAATAATATATTAACAAAGTAATAATTATTAAAATATATAATAGGTGATTTAAAATGGCAACAGTAATATTAGAAAGAGATAATTGTACAATGTGTGGACATTGTGTAGAAATAGACGAAACATTATTTAACTTTGATGATGATGATAAAGCTATGCTCATAGGTGCAGAACGTGACGATAACGTAGATGAAATAGAAGTAGATGACATTTCAGTATATGAAGAAGCAGAAGACAACTGTACCGGTATGTGTATAGAAGTTTATGATGATTAAATAATTAATCATTTCTCTTTCTCTTTTTAAGCTGCCTTATTATATTCTCAACGATTTTTATAAAAAAAATATTTTAGGGATTAATCCTTATTCCAGTACTTGGAAAGATTAAATCCACAAAGACTACATACCCTATTATAATCCTGATTTTCACAGTTACATTCCGGACATACTAATATATCCATATAACCATTATCATAATACTTAATACCATTATGTTCCTGCAACTGTACATCATCCTTAGGAACATATTCCTTCTTCTGAATATCCTTTGTTGCAACTAGGAAGTTGAAATATTCAGGAATTGTATAATTTACTATATCCTCATCCTCCAGTTTCTTAATAATAATATCCCTGAACTTAAATCCATCATCAATGCATAGATTATTAGCTTCAAGTATGGATATAGTATTATCATTTAATTGATCACTAGTTCCAATAATATTATCTACAGAATAGATTTCCTCAAATCGACTATTGACATCTTCCTTAAATTCATGAATCTTACTATTATGTTGGCTAATATTAAGTGCAATATTGTCCAATGTGCTTTCAGTCACATCCTTGAATCTACGTCTAAGCTTATATTTACGATTATCATCAACTCTTGGCTTGGTAATACATAATGTATAATTATTCTTTGCAAAATCTCCAGTTACATCAAAAAAGACCATACATCCTAAATTCATATTGTAATAGCTGCTGCTGATTAATTCATTTTTATATTCATCTTCTACTCTTTTATATAGTTTTTTAATCTTCTTATTGGTTACAACTTCATCTAGTGATGCATTAAGTCCAATATAACTAATTATGATATTGCCCTTAAGGCTAAATGCCAAATCATATTTAAGTAAAAGATTAATTATGGCACGGTTAGGTCTGCGAATGCTAAATTCATAATTTGGATTTAACATATTATGTATTATAAAGCCAAATAGTATGTTGTTTCTGCGATATTCTGGCATAATATAACATTCACTAAGAGAATATTGTGGTCTTTGGCCCATAACCAGATCAACTGCTGCAAATCCTACAACCATATCATCATATTTTAACTCCTTAAATATAATATGGTCATCAGGATATTCAATAGTATATCCTTCCTGTTGCATTGCAATGTATATATGATTATAATTTTCTCTTAGAAATTCATCAAGGTTATTCATTCGTATTTTATCATCAGTCATTTAATCACATTAATCATTAGTTACTATTACTCTATGTAATTAATCATATTTAGATATATAATAATCAGTATATTTTTACTTTTTTTTCAATACTGTCAATTTAAGAAGTTGTTATTTTTTTAGTTTATTTTTATTTTATATTGTTGTTTGATTTTTATTTTTATTGTTTTAATTATTTTATCTTTATTTTAATTAATAGATGCTTTTATTATTTTTATAGTTATTATTCTTTGAGTATATTATTTTAATTGTGTTTTTAATAATTAATTAGGGTCAAGTTTATATATAAGTCTTAATATATTTATTATTAGTGAATATGATTTCTATATTTTTTTGATTTTGGTTATGGTTTTATTGTATTCATTTTTGTTTGAATTGGTTGTATTTATGGTGTTAGTTTATGAATTTCATGGCTGAGGTTGAGAATTCTATTTGTCGGATTGAGGACTATAATGATTATAAGTATTGGTATGGGCGTAAAGCTTTTACTCGTGTTCGTAAATGGAGTTTTATGGATTATGTGATTTTTATTTTGGTTAATAAAGGTCGTAGTAGTGTTATTGAGATTGAAGAGTATGTTGAAGATCGTTGGGGTGATGAGTCTAAAATCATTTCTAAACAAGCTTTATCAAAACAACGGCTTAAAATTAAACCTAAAATCTTTAAAGATATGAATTTAGATTTTATAAGGGATGTATTTAATAGTTCTGAATTTGAACATGATTTTGAAGATTATACGATATTATTAATTGATGGTTCTGATTTTCAATTACCGAATATTAAAATTACTAAAGAAGAATTTAATGTTGCACAGGATACTATTGTTTACACGCAATCTCCTAGTGTTAAAGCTTCTATGTTAATAGATGCTAAATATAATCTTGTAGTTGATGCAATTTTGGGTGATTATAAATCTAATGAACGGGAATTAGTTAAACAACACATATCAAATATTGAAGATAAAATAAACTTGGAAAAAACTGTGATAATATTTGATAGAGGTTATATATCACTTGAATTAATGTTATTCCTTGAAAATAAAGGTATTAAATATTTATTCAGATCCAATGGAAGATACTACCAAAATGAAATATTGGCTATGAAATCTCGAGATGAAACCGTACAATTAGAAATTAATTCAAATAGAACTCAAAATATTAACGATAAAAACATTAAAAAACAAGCATTAAACCTAAAATATTATCAAACAAGAATAAGCAAACCATTATTAGACAATAATGTCACAGAAATACTATTTACCAACATCACAGAATCAGAAGCTGACATTCACAAACTCAAAGAACTATACAAAATGAGGTGGGAAATCGAATTAAATTACGAAAAAATCAAAAATAAACTACGAATAGAAAATTTCTCTGGAAAAAGAAGAACCATAATAGAACAAGACTTCTATTCACAAATATACCTCTTCAATTTACAAATGGCAATACAAAACAAAGCACAAAAAGAACTAGAACAAGAAAACAAAGAATTACGAGAAAAATCAGACAAAGAAAAACGACCAAACACCAGCCTAGGAATTGGACATCTCAAAAATAAACTAATCAAAATATTACTAAAGCCATTAACAACAATTAAAAAACATCTGGAGAATTTAGTAGGTAAATCCATAAAATTCACCACAGATCATAAATTCAACAGACCCTCAACAAACAGAAAAACTAAACGAAGAGTAAAATACCCTTACAATTTAAGAAGAAGCTTTTAAGAACAAAAAAATTTTCCAGAAAAAAGAAAAACTAAACAACACAAATCAAAAATTAAGTTGACAGCATTGACTTTTTTTTTTAAAAAAATTTGAGTCTTATAAATTTTTATTATCATAAAGAATACTGCTTGTATTAAAGAATTAATGGTATAAAATATTTGTCTATCTAAGGAAGTTTTAAATAAAAGAAGATTAAAAATAATTATTTATGAGTTTAACAAAAAATTTAAAGGATCACTTAATTAAAAATGGTGCAACTGAAGTAGGTTTTGCAGATATTAGTGACGTTTCAATAATTGAGGGATTAAATACTGGAGTTGTTATTTATATTGCATACCCTAAAAGTATTATTAAAACCATGACAAATGCACCATCTATGGAATATGTTTTAAAATTAGTGGAACTTAATACTCAGCTTGATAAATTAGGCATACTTTGTGAAGAATATTTAATCAATCATGGTTATAAAGCATATGCACAAACTAAACAAAGATTAGGACAGGATTTTGGAGAATTTAACTCATTTGAATTACCTCATAAAACTTTTGCTACAAAAGCAGGATTGGGATGGATTGGTAAATCAGCATTATTGATAACACCAAAATATGGACCTGCACTCAGAATGACATCTATCCTAACAAATGCTCCTCTAGAATTTGGTACGCCCATCACTAAATCAAAGTGTGGGGAATGTATGAAATGTAAACAGGCCTGTAAAGGAAATGCAATCAATGGAAAACTATGGAATGTTAATATGAAACGAAGTGATTTTTACAATGATAAAAATTGCGAACAGTATGCACTTAAAGTATCCGAGATTAACCTGGGAAAACCTGATACTGTGTGTGGTAAATGTATATATGCATGTCCATATACTCAAAGATATATTCATCAGAAATCTTTAGAATAATTTGACTTTTCATCTTCTTGAATATGAACATCAGAAATAGTTCTATATAACGATTCAAATTGTACCAAGTTATATCCTCCATTAATTTAGTTCAGGAATGTTTAAAACCTCTGATCTTCAAGACTATACACATTCTTTTTTTTATTTATATAATTCAAGTATTATCTATGAATTGTAAAATTATTGATTAAAAATGAGAACAGTCAAAATGGAAGATTTTTATTATGATATTTAGTTTTAGTACTGCTTTAATTAACTTAAAAGCTTTTTCTATAAAGCCAATAATACTAAATAAAGTATTTATATTACTTAAGACATATAATGATTTAATAAGTTATGTATAAAAGGTAATACTATTCTATCTTAAAATAAACAAAAAGTAATAAGTGATAAAATGAATTTCAAAATACTAGAATTAAATGAAAACCTCTTAGAAAAATATGATGTTAAAAAATTCGTTTTTAAAATGATTAAGGATTCTTATGGCTTGGATTATGTTCCGGAATATCACTATGATGTTGTAAATATGGATGAGTATTATATTAATCCAAAAAGAAGTAACTTTTTTATAGCTATCAGTGAAGATGATAAGCTAATTGGAACTGCTGCTGTCCGAGCATATGACAAAAACTATATTATACCTGATAGAACATATAATCAACAATCTACTGCAAGCATATACCGATTGTTTGTAGATTCTGAATATAGACATAATAAAATAGCATCTAATATGTTAAAAAGCATTGAAAACTTTTGTAAAAAAGAGGATTACAATGAAATTTACTTACATACACAAAGAGATAGTTATGGTGCTTTACCATTTTGGTTAAATAGGGATTATGATATTGTACAGGATACTCATGATGAAATGGGTACTATACATATGGAAAAAGTATTAAAAAACAGTAACATCTTAAAAAATAAATCGGAATCAATTGAAAAAATAGAAATATTATAAAAAAATAAAGAAGTATATTTAATCAGTGATATCCGATAAATATACTATTTTATCACAAACTCTTTTTAACAATTTTTTATCATGACTTACAAGTAGTAAGCCAATACCATTTTCTTTGCATTGTTTTAATAAACTTGTAATTATCTGTATTTGTGTTACAGCATCAAGCATTGTTGTGATTTCATCTGCAATAATAAACTTTGTTTTAGGATTTAGTGCACGTAGAATACTAAAACGTTGTAATTCACCACCAGATAGTTCAGAAGGATATCTGATAAACCATTCCTTTTTTATTCCAAATTCATCCAAAATATTATCTGACGGCATCCAAGACTCTTTAAGTACATCCTCCATTTTCCAACGAGGATTCATTATCTTTTCAGGATGCTGATAGATTAATTGTACTGGATTATAACCTTTGTCATGTATTTTATCATTGATAAGTACATTTCCTTCATAATCTTTAATAAATCCTGTTAATATTTTACAAAGTGTACTTTTACCACTACCACTATCTCCAAATAATCCTATTACTTGATTACTTTCCATTTCAAAATCTAAATTAGATAGAATCTGATGATCATTATAAGAAAAATTAATATTTTCAGCTTTTAATTTATTCATTTTAATCACCACCATCTAATGGATTAAAACATCTGACAATAGTATTTCCAATTGTTTTAAGTTCTGGTAATATATTATCACATTTATCTGTTTTATTAGGACAATTTTCATGATATGGACATCCTTTAGGAATGTTCAAATATGATGGTTGATGTCCTTCGGTAAGTTTAAAATCATTTTCAGGTAATGCCTGATATAAAGATCTGGTATATGGATGTAATAAATTCTCTCCATGACCTGAGAAATTTTTTGTTTCAGTAATTTCAATCACATATCCTAAATATAAAATTGCAATTCTGTCACTTGTATTGATAGCAGTGTATATATCATGTGTAATTAAAATCATTCCAATTCCATTTTCTTTAAGTTCAACTAGATTATTGATAGTTTCTTCTACTGATTTTTCATCTAAACCTGGTGTTGGTTCATCTGCAATGATTATTTCCGGATCATTTAGAAGTGCAGTTGAAATTAATACTTTACGTGCCATTCCTCCAGATAATTGGAACGGATACATTTCATCTACTTCTTCAGATAAATCGTACTGTTTAAAGATTTCTCTCTGTTTTTTCTGAATTTTTTCTTTTTCTGATTCATCTTCAATGTATCCTATTGCCTGCTCCTTAACTTTCATGAGTGGATTTAAATTGTTTACAGATTGAGGGATAAAACTAATCTTTTTACCTCTTAATTCTTCTTTTAACTCTTCTGTTAATTCTTCACCTTTATACTTCATGCTTCCAGATACTTTAGCATTTAAAGGTAAAATACCAAGTATTGCATGGGCAAGTAAACTTTTACCAGAACCACTAGAACCAAGTACAGCTAATATTTCATGATCATTAACATCCATAGTTAAATCAGATATTACTTTAAGTTCCCTTTGTTCCAAACCCTTGACATATTGTGAGAAAGAAATTGATAATTTATCTACTTCTAATAATTTGCTCATAATAATCACCTATGCTTGTGCACTTGTTGGATCTAATAATTTATGGACATTTTCTCCGATTACATCAAATAGTAATACTAAGATTAATAATGATAATCCTGGATAAAATGCTAACCACCAATAACCCATACTTAAATATTTCATTGATTCTGATAAGATTATACCTATAGCAGGTTCATGTGGAGGAAGTCCAAATCCTAAGAATGAAATACTTGCTTCGTGCATGATTGCATGAGGGAACATTAATATTACACCCACAATAATTTGAGAGATTATAAGAGGTAATATATGTTTTTTTGCAATCCATAATTTAGATTTTCCTAATTCATTAGCTAATTTCACGTATTCTGTTGTCTTTATTTTCTTGATTTCAGCTCTTAAAATCCTTGCAAGAGGTGTCCAGTGAGTCAATCCCACAGCCATAATTACTCCATAATATCCTCCACCAAATGCTAATGAAACTAAAATGATTAACAGAATATGTGGTATTGAACCAAATAAATCAATAACTGCCGCTACAAATTCATCCACTACAACATTTACACTTGATAATACTCCTAGAAGAATTGCTACAATAGTACTTATTACAGATGCAAATGCTCCTACACCAATACTTATTCCTAATCCCAGTATGGTACGTGTAAACATGTCACGACCCATCCAATCAGTTCCAAATATATGTTCTAAAGATGGAGCTTGGTTATAATTAAGGAAATTACTTGTAAGACTAGAAGAATCTATCAAAAAATTACTTAAAAATACTGATACCAAGATTAAAGCAGATATAACTATAATTAATAGAGTTTTTGTTCTAAGATTCAATGGTATTAAAACATTTGGTTTTTTGTTAGTTTCTGTCAAGATTCTCATTCTCCCTAATTCTTGGATCAACAAAGTAATATAATATATCTGCCATTAAATTACCTACAAATACAAATACAGCACTTATCAATACTATACCTAATAGTAAAGGCACATCACTTTGCAGTCCTGCTGCTACAGCCGTCTGTCCTATTCCCGGATAAGAAAATACTTGTTCCACAAGTACTGCACCACCAAATAATTCTGAAAAATTCTGGAATTGTAAGGTTAATGCAGGTAAAAGTACATTTCTTAATGCTTGTCTTTCTATCAATGGCCAGCCGGATTCTCCTCTGGCACGAGCAAACAAGATATATTCACTTGATAATACATTTACCAATTCATTTCTAGTATACATTGCAATCGGTGCAACACCAACTAAACTCAATGTTAATGTCGGTAATACTAGTCTAGCTATCCATTGCCATATTGTTGCATCTGTACTGACAGTTCCAATAGGCACTCCCAGTCCTATAGGGAACCAACCCAGTTCTACTGAAAATATTATTAATATTACAAGTCCAATCCAGAATGATGGTGCTGATTGTAAAATGTAACAATAAAGTTTTATTATTTTATCAATCCAACCACCCTTGTTTTTTCCAGCAACAATTCCTAATCCAAATCCTATAAAACCACTAATTATCCAAGAAATAATCATTAAAACAAAGGATGCTTTAAATCTTTCAACGATAACATCCACTACTGGAACACGGTATATTAAGGAATTTCCTAAGTTTCCTTGTAACAAGTTACTTAACCATCCCCAAACTTTAGTAGTAAGTGGTTGGTTTACACCCCAATATTGTTCAAGTATCAATCTTTGTTCTGGGCTAACCACTGCTTGTTTGAGGTATGCATTTACAGGATCTATAGGAGACAATTCTAATAATATAAAACTAAAAATTGCTACTGCAAACATTAAAACTATGAAATGTATTGCTTTATTTCTAATAAATTTTTTTGTTTTATTATTCAATAATAAAACCTCCTAGTAAAAAAAATAAAAAAATAAAAGTAATAGAACTTTTATTTAGATTTATGATGATTTACGGGTCCAATCAAGAATATTTGCATAATAATCTTGACCTAATTTTGAAAGTGTACCCATATCCACGTCATCTTTTACGAAGTATGCAAAGTGGTTATCTGCTGCCCATAACCATGGTGCATCACCATTAGGACCAAATCCAGATCCACTGCCAGTGTATGCTGCCTGACTCCAGTATTGATATGCATCTTCAAGAGTTCCTGCATTCATACCTTGATCCAATATTCCATCTACTTGGGAATTATTATATGCATTAGGGTTTCTGTAATCAGATTCTAAGAATCCTTCAGCATCTTTACTGTAGTATTGCTGATATACTGCAGAGTATGGATTATCAGATGATTGTTGCATTACAACTGCTTGTGAATACATTTTTGTGTAAATAGTATCCCAGTCAGCAGATTTTAAAACTATTTCTATACCTAAATCTTTTGCTTGTTCTGATATAATAGTTGCTAGTGATTGTCTGTCTTCTTTGTTAGGTGGGTAATAAACTTCGAATGATGCTTTTACTCCATCTTTTTCTCTTATTCCATCACCATTAGTGTCAACCCATCCAGCTTCTTCTAATATCTTTTTAGCTTCATCAGGTTTATTATCTGTAATTTTAGCTTTTTCATTTGCAAATGGTAATGAATCTACTCCAGTATATTCTGGTTTACCTATACCTTTATAAACAGATTCTACAATTGCTTCACGGTTAATACCTACATTTAAAGCTTTTCTTATTGCAGGGTCTGATGTTACATTGTTTCCTACAGGATTACCATTATCTGTTTTTAAACCAGTATCTGGTAGATAAGGTAATGAGAAACCTTGTGCTCTAGGACTTTCAAATTCTACTAATTTGTAACCTGTAACATTTTCACCATATGCAGAAATTGGTGCTTCAGCTACATCGATTTGTCCTGATTTTACCATTTGTAATACATTGTCTTCTTCAGGGAATACCATGGTTACCTGTTTAAAGTATGGTTCTTTACCATAGTATTTGTCATTGTATTCAAAGATTGCTTGTTGTCCTTTGTCCCATTGTTTAAGTTTGTATGGTCCGGAACCTATAGGATTAGAACCATAAGTTTCATTGTTATAACCATCTTCTTTAACTATACCAACATATCTTAAATCATAAATGAATGTAGATTGTGGTTTTTCTAATGTAAATTCAACAGTTGTATCATTAACAGCTTTAGCCTCTTTTAAATTAGTTAAATCTAATTCACCATCTGTTTTTTTAGCTTCATTAAATGTGAATGCTACATCTTTTGCTGTTAATTTAGTATCATCTGAAAATACTACATCATCTCTAATGTTTACTGTCCAAGTTAATCTATCTGCACTTATAGTATAATTTGTTGCCAAATCATTTACAAAACTACCATTTTCATCTGAACCGAATAATGTACTTTGTACTAAAGGATTAAAGTTTAAGTGTCCATTACCCCATCCAGTTAACGGGTTAAAACCCGTTTCTGGTTCTCCAGTATGTCCAGGTACTGTTATTACGATATGAGTCGGATCATTATCGGTAGAAGTACCTAAAAATGAAGAAGCAGCAATAATAGCTATGATAATAACAACAACTGCTATAATAGCATATTTAATTTTGTTATTCATACTTACTTACTCCTATAAAAACACATATTAAACAAAAGTAATACTTTTCATATAAAATATCATCAAAAAGTAATACTTTTTTCTTATAATTTAATATATAATCTTATTTTCATTTTTCAATTATTTAAAGGTTACTTTAATCAAAATTAGTATTAATTTCATATATGAGAAAAATTATTTATATAGGAAAAATTTTTTCTTATTAAAAAAATAAGATTCATTAAAAATAATAGGGGGCGATACGATAATTTTATTCTTCTAGGATATTTTTTACATAAGTTTAAGTGGATTTGTTACTATTATGAATTCTATTTTTCGTGTCTTCTAATAATTACATTATTATTTCAAAGAGTATCTTATTCAAATCACCTGTTATTGTATCAGAGAATACTACATTATCCTCTCTGTATACTATTAAATCTTCCTTTGCCTAGTTAATATTGAGTATATTATTTAATCTTTGGATTGTTGTTATATTTCCATTTAATATTGCATTTATTTATTGTATATTAAAGTCTTATTATGCTCATTTTTATAGCTAAAGAGAATTTATATCATAATTCAAATTATTCTTTTGTCTGTTCATATTCCATCAGTGATTGGAAGTATTCCTCCAGTAGATTAATTAGGTCATCCTTAGATTTTGATTGAAATATCTGTTTCTTAATATTAATGCTTCCATATAATCCCTTTACATAGTATGCAGCATGCATCCTGCTTCTAATGAGTGCAATCTTTGGTTTCTTAAAGTCATATAGTTCTTGTATGTGTTTTTTCACCATTTCTAACTTTGCATTTAATGAAACAGGTTTCGGTTTGACATTATTATCAAGGTAGTCAATGCACTCAGATACCAGCCATGGATTTCCCAGTACTCCACGACCTATCATAACAGCATCACAACCCGTATGCTCTATCATCTCTTCTGCCTTATAACATGAATCAATATCACCATTTCCAATAACAGGTACATCTACATTGTCCTTTACACTTTTTATTATATTCCAATCGGATTTTCCTTCATATTGCTGACTTCGTGTTCTGGGATGTACTGTTATTGCATCAGCTCCTGATTCTTCTATTATTCTTGCAACCTCAACTGCATTGATGGAATCTTCATCCCATCCACTTCTTATCTTAACAGTCACAGGTGTATCCACGGCATCTGTCACAGCTTCCACTATCTTATGTATATTCTCCGGATTCTTTAGCAGTGCACTTCCAGAACTGCTGCGTATTGCTACCTTTGCGACGGGACATCCCATATTAATATCTATAATATCCGGTTTCATATTCTCCTCAATGTATGTGGCTGCCTGTGTCAGTGTATCACTTTCTGCTCCAAAAATCTGCTGACAGAATGGCCTTTCAGATTCTTTCATATATAATAGTTCCTCAATTCTACAGTTTCCATATATGATTGACTTGTCTGATACCATCTCATTTATGATTAGTCCACATCCAAATGACTTGACAATGTTTCTAAAGGTATAATCACATACTCCTGCCATAGGTGCAAGTACTATCTGGTTGTCTATTGTTACATCACCAATTTTCCACTTCATTTCTATCAGATACAGTATTGTAATTATTTATTATTATAACAGTTAATCTATTCTTATTTTTAAGAAAATTCTATATGTTATTTTTTTTAATTTGAATATATTAAATGTTATTTTTTTCATCACAATTATTTTTTTTATATTAAATTGATCGAACTAGTTTTTTCTTATGAACTAGTCCATATAGATTTTAATATCTTTATATTGAAATTTATTCAAACTAGTTCGTTTAATAAAACTGGTTTTTTATATTTTATAATTTTCAATATTGAAATTATCATGGACTAGTTTTTTTGTGCGAACTAGTATAATATAAATATTTACTTGAACATATCTATATTATAAGGAGTTATTCAATATGATGCCTACAACAGTACCTAGGAATATAAATAAATATTTCTTTAACAGAAAAAAAGATATTAAAAAAATAAATATACAAATAAGCAGTATCTATGAAGATTTACCTAATCAATTGTTAATAACAGGAAATAGAGGTGTGGGTAAAACATTTCTATTGAAAAAAATATTAAACGATACCAATGATAGAACTTTAACAGCATATATTGACATATCCAAAATCTATTCAACTAATAAAAAAGTCACAGAGGAAGAAATATTAAAGGAAATATTGTCAAATATTTATGAATCATTACAGCAACGTCAATCCGTTTTAAAGAATTTTCAGGATAATATAAAACATTTCATAAGCAATGTCAAATTACATGAATATGAATTTACTGATGTAGCAAGTATCTTTGATATACCTATTCCAAAAATTAAAGATAACTATAAAACATTAAGCAAACTTGTAATGGAACTTCCACAAAAAATAGTGGATTCCTCCGATGAAATTGATGGATATATAATAGTTTTTGATGAATTTCAATTTATTAAACATGTAGAAAATCCTGAAGCATTTTTCTGGCTTTTTAGGAGTTATATTCAGGATCAATCAAATGTATGTTATATTTTTACAGGTTCTGTAAGTAAAAGTGCAGATATAATTGAGGATATCAATGGTCAAACTGGTGCATTTGCAGGACGTATGATTCAAATAGACATTGAAGCATTCACTAAAGAAGAAACAAAAAATTATATTGATGAGAAAGCAAATGAATTAAAATTTACAACCGATGGCTTTGAAAGATTTTATAAGTGTACCAGAGGCATACCTGCATATATTAATACATTCTGTAATGTATTGGATTCCGGTAAAACATATGATGAAAATATGATTAAAGAGACATTTATGATGAAAATGGATCAAATTGTTATAATGTGGTTATACATCTGGGGAAACTTAAATGAATATGAAAAGACAATAATAAAGATATTAACAGATGATAATGAACTAACATGGAATGAACTTCTTAAAAAAACAGGATATTCCAAGTCAACACTAACAAAATACATTGATTCATTAAATAATAAGGCAATACTTAAGTATTCACGTCAAAATACATATGCATTAAATGATAAAATGTTAGAAACTTGGCTTAAATACAAAAAGGAAACGGAAGGTCAATATCCAATGTAGATTTAACATTAAATAAATAGTGATATTTATGAATAGAATTTTAGATGATAAGTTATGTGACAAGTTATGTCAAGCAGCAAGAGAAAAGTCAAAAGAAATGGGAATAGACATAAGCTTTGCAATATATGATGCAAATGGTCATCCTCTCTTATATAGACGTTTTGGTGATGCACCTGTACTTAGTACTACACTAGTACCCCAGAAGGCATATACTGCTGCTGTAATGTTCATGCCAACAGAGAAGCTTAAAGAATTATCCTGTGATGGCGGTCCATTGATGGGACTTCAAAACAACAACTCCAACATCACACTAGTATCCGGTGGATATCCATTATATGTGGATGATAAATGCATTGGAGGTATTGGTGTTGGTGGAGGACGTGGCAATGAGGATAATATAATAGCTGAATATGTATTATCCATATTTCATAAAGAATTAAACGAATAACTATTTTTTTTTTAAAATAAGAAAATGGGGGAGTTTATATTTTTACTCTTTCATTGAATTTTTCAATCCTATTACTGATAGAATTACTGCAACAATACCCAGTATTGTTATTATAAGCAGTGTTGTCTGATTACTAAGTATTAATAGATCATAGTTTGATGGCTGTATTGCCACATTTCCCATGATAAATGCAAATGTAACTGTTAGTATTCCAAGACTAAATGACTGTCCAAGATTTCTGACTGTAGCAACTGATGCTGATGCTGTAGGTATATCCTTTTTGTCATCCACATTGCTTAGTATGATATTGTTGTTTGGTGTGGAGAAGAATCCATGACCTATACCCTGCAGTATCATAGCAATTACTATTACATAGATTGGTGTTGTATAGCTAATCTGTGAGAGTATTCCTATTGCTATTGTTATGATGCTTACTCCTATTAATTGCAGTATTCCCGGGTTAATCTTATCTGATAGTTTACCTGCCTGAGCTGCAATAAGCAGCATCATAACTGGTGTTGATATCAGGATGAGTCCAGATGTCTGTGCATCAAGTCCAAGTATATACTGGAAATGATAATTTAAAACATAACTTACCACATAAGTTGTAAGATAAGCAATCATTGCAACAAGATTAGCAGTTGTATAGTTAATGTTCTTAAATAGTCTCATCTCATATACAGGATTTGATATTTTCAATTCATATCTTGCAAAGATGACAAGAAGCACCAATCCTGCCAGTACAAGAACAACTCCCAGCATAGTATTTAATATTGTAAATCCATACAATAACAAGGCAATTGCCACTACATATATAATTGATCCTACCTTGTCAAGTTCGTCCTTTTGCATAATCCATTCAGTATCAATCTTACATAATAGATAATATGATATCAGGGCAAGGATAATTGTAATGATAAATACAAATCTCCATGATAGATTATTGGTTAGAATACCACTTATGGTAGGGGATATTGTTATTCCAAGATAAACACCTGTTACATTAATACCCAATGCTCTTCCACGATTGCTTGCAGGAATCTCTGCAGTTATCATGGATACATTAGTAACAAATACCATGGATGCACCAATAGCCTGTATGATACGGCCCAGTATCATCATGGCAATATTGATTGAAATTGCAGATATCAATGAACCTGCCGAGAAAATTATAAGTCCCAGTTTAAATGAACGCTTCAGGCCATACTTTCCACATATCTTACCTAAGGGAACACCAGCTACAGACAATACCAACAGATAACTGAATACTATCCAGTTTTCCAATATATTGCTGATGCCAAAAACATTTGCAAGTGTAGGCAATATAACAGAAAGTCCATTAGATGCATATGCCATGGCAAAAGAGCCTAAAGTGGAGGTTAAAATAATATAAGCATATTTTCTATTTATTTCCATATAATATATTTATATAGGATTTAATATTTTAGATTACCGACTAACGGTTAGATATGGTTAAATTTATCCTAATGAAGTTAGTTTAATAATATTTTACATGTAGTTGATATAACTATAAATTTTTAGATTAACAAATAATATAAATAGAATTTAATAGGATGAGGTTTAGTCTTGAGATTAGTAGTACAACGAGTAGATAATGCATCAGTAGAAGTTGATGGTAAAATAACAGGAAGTATTGATAAAGGATTTATGGTACTTGTAGGATTTGGAACTGAAGATACCGAACGTGAAGCTGATTATCTATCAAATAAATTAGTTAAACTTCGAATATTTGAAGATGATGAGGATAGGATGAACAAATCACTATTGGATACAGGATATGAACTATTGCTTGTTCCACAGTTTACATTATATGCATCTACCAAGAAGAACAGGCCATCATTTCACAGATCATTAAATCCAAGTGATGCAAGCAAACTATTTGACTATTTTGTCGAAAAATGTCGTGAACATGTACATACTGAATGTGGAGTATTCGGTGCACATATGGATGTATCACTGGTAAACAATGGACCTGTTACAATACTGCTTGAGAAAAGTTACCAATAATAACGAGTTGCATGATTATGGATGAATTAGATGTAAAAAGCTTATATGAACCTGTGATGACCCATAAAACAATATCCACTAGTCAATACAAGGATAGGTTTGTAGACTTGAAAAGTACAAGCGAAGCCTGCAGCAATTGTCATATGCATAACAATAACTGGGCATGTCCTGATTTTCAAAACGATGAACTTGAATCCTGGGATAAATATGATAATTTGGATTTATACTTTGTAAAAATAAACTTTACAAAAGAGGCACAGAAGACTAAATACACTATGGACCAGTTACAATATATAACAGACAACACATTATTCCATGAGAGAAACAAGTTAATTGACAAACTGGAAATATTGGAAATAGAAAAAGATGGATGTCTGTTGTCAGCTGGGTATTGTGGTGTATGTGATGAGTGTTCAAAGATAAACAATAAGCCATGCAGGTATCCTGATAAATGTCATTTCAGCATAGAATCCATTGGAGGATTGGTGCCTGATACATTGAAGGATGTATTTGATGAAGAGATTAAATGGATAGATACTGATAATGGATATCTTCCAGAGAACTTATCATTGCTTATGGGACTATTGTATTGAGAATAAATTAATAATGGAGGTAGAATTATGAATAATATAGATTTAGAAAGCAAAGAGAAAATACAGATTGATATAGAGAAACTTGAAAGAAACCTAAGACAGGTAGAGGATATTTCATTTACTGGTAAACAGAAGGAAGTATATGACAGGGCAGTAGATTATATGAATGATT
The DNA here is from genome assembly GCA_015062825.1 of Methanosphaera stadtmanae. Taxonomy (GTDB): domain Archaea; phylum Methanobacteriota; class Methanobacteria; order Methanobacteriales; family Methanobacteriaceae; genus Methanosphaera; species Methanosphaera stadtmanae_A. Next base: position 9,540 of record SUTR01000001.1, on the reverse strand, counting down.
CCAAGTACTACCTTGAAAAGGAGGATATGCGTACAGCTTTTGGATGTATAGAATATAGTCATGGATTGCTTGATGCATTACGTATGATTCATGATTTAATATGATGATAATAGAAATTATCTAACCTCATAACTCTTTTTTTAAGTTAAATGATTTTATTCAAGGATATATTAATTAATATGTTTTAAATAAATAATTAAAAAGTTTTAATATACAATTTTACCTATTAGCAGTTATTATTGGATAAAAATATAATAATAAAAAAGTATATATTAAATTACATTAATAAAATTGTATATTACTTATTTAAGTATTTTTGAATAATTAAACAAGATACAATTAATTAATATGGATGGGGGGTGAAAAAGTTCAATAAAAAACATGGATTAATACTACTAATATCCATGATAATACTAATAACTGCATTAAATACTGCAACAGCTATAGAGGACAATAACACAACCCATGCAAATGATGTAAATAAAATGCAAACAGATACAATAGAACAGGACACCGCCAATATACAATATCAAAACAATACAAGAATACAAAATGATAAAATTCAATCCAAAACAATCAAACAAGAAAATGAATATATACAAATCAACCAAAACAACAAGGATGAATATCAATATTATGAGTTTGAAGAGAACTCACAGATAATAATCAATGGAACAGTAAATGACCTATACATGGAACTGACCAAACCAAACATAAGCATAACAGGTATAAACAATCCAAAACTAATAAATTCAATTATAAATGTATATGATGATGGATGCATACACCTTTCAAATATAAGCTTTGAAAATGACGATGAATGTGAAAGTACCATAGATATCTATATAGAAACAGACAATAACATACTTGAAAATCTAACATTCAATGAATACCGAGAACAAATACGAGATGATTTATATAGAATAATAGAAGTAACAGGAAACAACAATACAATAAGAACGTCCCAGTTTACAGTGACATATCCTGCCATGCATAGAGAATGGATGTATTATGGAGATGACTGTAAAGGTGATGTGATAAGTGTACATGGAGACAACAACATCATAGAAGACAACTACTTTGAAGTATATGAGGGACAACCAAAAGAATATCCATTTGGACTAACAAGAACACTGTCAATCTATGGAAATAAAAACATTATAAATAGAAATGACATCTACATGAATGGTACATTATACCTATATGCAATAACAATATTCTATCATGAAAATGTAATAACAAACAATTATATGGAAGTGCACTCCATAAGATATGCAAGTGGAATAGCAATAAATGGAGAAAGCTCATATAACATCATTAAAAACAATACCATAATACTCACAACCCAAAATGAATCAAAAGAATTATTTGGATTGGTTGATGCTGCATATGCAATAGTACTTACAGAAAATGCATATCATGGAGGATCATACAATATAATAAATTCAAAAATGGAAGGAAATGTCATTGAAGACAATAATATCATGGGATATTCAAATCATATGTATGGCTTTGAACAATTTGGTGGAAAAGATACAGTAATAAGAAACAATAACATTGACATTGAAGGAAGCGCACCAATGGGTATAGCCGTAATTGGATCAGATACACAAATAGAAGGCAACAGCATCAATGTACGAGGATATACAAATCAAAGTGAAGATTCATTAGATTATCTAAAACCACAAACTACTGGAATATACCTATTCTATGGAAACGATGCAACAATAATTGGAAACCAGATAACAACAGACAATGGAACTGCAATAAGAACATTACTGGAATCATCAACAATCATAGCAGACAATTATATGCAAGTAGACAACAACATAGTAACAATTGACATACAAAATCCAAGAGGATTCACAGACATAATAGGAAATATTATTGCAGACCTTGAAAATCAAATAATAAATGGAAAAAACATATACATGGAAGACAACCATGATCCTAACTATCAGGAAAATCCAACAGACAATCCAACATCCAACAATACAACAGAAAATATACCAGATAATGCTACAACCAATACAACAGATGATACTCCAACAAATACAACAGACACTAATTTAAACAATACCAATCAAACACAAGAAAATAACCAAACCGAAAATCCAATACCTGAAGAAAATAATCAAACAGAAAACATAACCATACCAGAAGAAATCAATCAAACGGAGAATATAACTATTCCGGAAGAGATTAATCAGACTGAGAACATCACAGTTCCTGATGAGATTAATCAAACGGAAAATATAACCATACCTGAAGATATCAATCATACAGAGAATATAACTAATCTGGAAGAGATTAATCAAACACAGAATACAACAATACCTGATGAAAACAATAAAACTGAAAATATCACACTTCCTGAAGAGATTAATCAAACGGAGAATATAACAATACCTGAAGATATCAATCATACCGAGATCATAACTAGTCCTGAAGAGATTAATCAAACACAGAATATCACAGTTCCTGATGAGATTAATCAATCGGAAAATATAACCATACCCGAAGATATTAACAAGACTGAAGACATTACAATATCCGAGCAAAATAATGAAACTGAAAATATTACCGTACCAACAGATGAGACCAATCAAACAATTCCAGTATTACCAGAAGAAGAAGTTAAAGAAAACATTACAGAACCATCAGTTATTGAAAATCATACTCAAGAAGCAGTTAAAGAAAACAATACAGATTCTATTGATAACAGGAATGAAACAGTAATTAATCAAGAGACTAATAAAACTACAAGTGATGAACATAAACAACAAAATACAGATGAAAATAACACTTCCCTTATAAATCAAACTATAAGCAACCAGGATATGAATCAAACACATAAAAACCAGTCAAATACAGAAGAGACTAATCAAACGCAACCGGCGGATATAATTATAGAAGACAATAATGACTTGTTGGAAAATATAACAATAGAAAATCAGACAGTACCCGAAGAAAACAATACAAGTACAATAACCGATAAAGTCGAGGAAACCAATCAAACAATAACTATGCATAATAGTACAGATAACACTAATATATCAATCAGCGCTGGAGATACTCCCGAGATTAATTCACCTGCAGATTCACTCAAGCCACAACCACCAATAAATAAGGTGGATACTCCAATAATTGATATAGATAATCAAGAAATGGAAAATACACAAACAGACAGCAATCAAAGAGATTCAACTAGTCAATCAAGCATAATGAATGAAATAAAATCTGAAAGTCCAGATATTAATAATGATAATCAGGATGATGAATCAAATAGTCAAGCAGGCGACAATCCAAATGAGATTCAAGTTACACAAACACTCACTGATTCTCAGAAAGTTTATGAATTGAATCAAAAACAAATAATGAAAATATTAGATGAAAACATATATGCAGAAATAGCATTTTTCGTAATAATGTTTATATCATTATTATATGGATATATTAGTAGAAATAAGATAAACTAACCCTCTTATATTCCTTTTTTTTCAAATCAGTTTATATTATCATTTTTAGAAAAATCATAAAGCCTAACTACAAAAATATTTTAGTAACCTTTATATACTAAATGTTATAAAGTAAATAAGTAACTTAATATGGCAATGATATAGAAAAAATTAATAAATAAAGTGAATAAAATGAAAGATTATAATTTTCAAAATATGAATTTTCAAAACTTTAACATAAATGGAATGATGAAGATGATATATATCATATCCTTCATATTCCAATGGTCAATATTATCAATGATAATAAACCTATTTACATTAGGTATAATTAGAATACCATTATTCGTAATATTCATACTAGATGCAATATCAATGCTAATAATAAAAAACAAATCAATCAAAGCACCCTCATTCATACTACAACTATTACATAAGCTAATATCAAGAATATTCGGATCAGACTATGCAAGTCCACAGAATATGTACAGACATGCAAACAACATAAATACTCATGTAAACACAGCATCAGACAAGATACACAATACAAAAGATAAATTCAATAACTTCATACAAAATATGAATAATAAAATCAGAAAAGATAACAAATATAAACAGGAAAGACAATTAAATAAATTCAGTCAGGAAGTAGGAAAAAAAGTAACAGTACAATCCATATCAGATGGTAAAATAACCAGCAAATCATTCAAATACAAAGACAGAACACTAAGCTACATCCATACACTAGAGGCAAATGGATATAAAAACTACACCCACTACAACCTAGATATAAAACAAGCAAAGGCATACATAATACTAAACAATAATAATGACATTATTGACGTGGAAAACAATAAAATCAAATGTGCCAAAAACGATAAAAACTACAAATTCCTTATAAATCAATGGCCAATTTAATAACTCTCCACCCTTTTATTCTTTTTAATAAATAATTCAATAACATACATCACCTTTACATATAAATGATTTTTTTTAATCACTACTTTATTTTAAATTAGTTTTCAAAGTTTTGTTAAAATTTTAAAAAAAAAAGAATATGCAATTGGGGGGGGGGATTAAATAAAATTCCTAACAAAGAGACATTCTATAATGATTCTATGTCAATCTTTTCCTTGTTGAAGCTTTCAAGTTCATTATCCTCAACAGTATTCATATATAATTCTTCAGCATCAAACTGTTTTACCAGGTTTTTCAACTCCTCATTATCCGGTTTTTGTCCATCCATATAATACCTGTCACATATAATCTTATCATCCTTTAAAATAGCTAAATGATACTTATATAACATATATTTCACCTCATATTCTGTTTAATCTCGTTCAACTCTTCTACAAGTAACTTTTTATTCTTATATTTATTTAACAATACATCAATCAGATCAGATACAATCTTATCACTATACTTATAGCTAAGCATAACATTCAGATAATTGATTATAACCGTATATGCTCCACTATGCTTTGCAGTCTTAGCCTGATCTAGTATGAATTTACGATAGATATCAAGTATATCAAGTACATGACCCTCTATAATATACTTTCTATACCTTTCAATATCACCAATAGGACAGTTTTTTGTAACATTTACATATAACTGTTCATACATTGTCTCTTCAACATATATCTGATTGAGAAATTCATATTCATGCTTATTCATATAGAATTCAATAATCTCATTCCTATGTTTATTCCAATCATCACCAGAATATTGCTTAATCTTATTGACATAGTCCATGTCACATATTCCAAAGTCAAATATTACACTTTTTAATTTTAAAATACACTTATCCCAGTTTTCTGTTAATTCATACAATTCAATCAATGACAATGTATTGTCCAAGCTATAAAATTCTCCATGAATCTTCTCATTTTCAAGCAGGTAATCTATAGCAAGCAAGTAATTTTTTTCATCCAATGCCTTTGCAATTAATAAATCCATAATGGCTTCAAAATAATTGTATTTTTTAAGAAAAGTATCCATTTCAACAGAGGGATATTTCATCAAATTCATCAGTTGATACCTTAGAAGAATAACTTCCTCTCCAACCTTACGACTGGATAAAATATCATCCAAGACACTATCCAACTGACCATAATAAACACTGCTATTAAAGTACCGGATACACCAACGAATAATATGACTTGCCGTATACTCATTATAGTTAAAGGACAAATTACTAATCAAATAATTAAAGCTCTCATCATGACCACTTGTATCCTCACCATTAAATATACGGCTAAGATAATAATCACAGGAAACTAAAATACTATCAACATCAACAAACTCGGCATTATCCACCTTCTCCGACAAGCGGCTTACAATAGTAAACAGTAACTTCTTAGCCTCCCTGGTATGACCCTTAGCATAAAGATTAGCAATACGACTATCAATAAACTTCTGCAAATACCTCTCAAAAGGAGACTCCTCATAAAAGCCCTGCCTGTTATACAATTCAACAAGCTCAACCTTGAAAATATCATCAAGCATACTCATATAACTATCAACATCAATAATACTATAATCACTCTCAAACTCAGCAAAAAAACGATTGACAAACGTTTCATCACTACGATAAAAATCATAAACAAAACGACGAAGACTAGCATCATCAACATTAGATAAAATATCAACAAACAACTCCTGCTGATAACTATCATCAACACTAGCATTCTTACTAGACTCAATCTCATCATACTTATACAAAACAGCAACAAGATGCTTACAATACTTATTACTATAATGATACGGACAAGTACAACTTACCTCATCTACCATATTATTGCTAAAAGAAATACTGACATTATAAATACGCTTATGAGAACCCTCAACCTTCGCAGAAACACCATTATCATCAATGACAACATCAAAAACATTACCATGAACAAAATAATCATAACCACGATTAAGACGAGTCTCATCAAAAAGTTCCTTCCAAGACATGAAAAAAATATCCTCATATAATTATACTAATATATATTGAAGTTAAAATATTTAAAATAAAGACATGTGAACAGATTATTATTTATTAAAATTTATATTTATTAATCATATAAATAATAATAATAAAGGTGTATTTTATGGAATTTGATTCAATAGCTGAATTAATGAAATATTCAGAAAATATTATTGGTAAATCATTAAATGATATTATTAATGAGAATGAGGGGGATTTTTCGGATAAACACACAATGAAAAAAACCAAAGGTATTTTGGGTGAATTAGTAGAAACAGAATTTTATAAATATCCAAATAATAATGTGTCAAAAGCAGATTTTGAAAAATTAGGCATAGAATTAAAAACCACAGGAATTATTAAAAATTCTAAAGGAATCCGTGCTAAAGAAAGATTAGTTCTTAATATGATTAATTATATGGAAATAATTAATGAAGAATTTGAAACAAGTCATTTAATGGAAAAAAATAATTTAATTTTAATATTATGGTACTGTTATCAAACTAATAAAGATTTTAAAGATTTTAAATTTATTTCAATACTTTTATATTCATTATATAGGGATCAAGATATTATTGAAAATGATTTTAATATTATAAAAAATAAAGTTTTAGAAGGTAAAGCACATGAATTATCTGAAGGGGATACAACTTATTTAGGTGCGTGCACTAAAAGTTCTACTTCTAAAGTTACAAGAAAACAACCATTCTCTGATATACCTGCTAAACCAAGAGCATTTTGTTTAAAAAATAAATATATGAATTTAATTTTAAATGATTTATTAAATAATAAAGAAATTCATACTACACCTAAAAAACATGAATTTTTATCTGTTATTGATTTTATAAAATCTAAAATGGAACCATTCTTTGGAATGACTCAAATTGAGATTGCTGATGAAATTGGAATAACATATGATATAAATAAAAGGATTCCAAAAAATATCAATAAATTAATTTCAGATAAAATTATTGGCAAAGATAACGAACTTCAAGAAATAGATGAAATATTCCAATATTCAAGTTATGTTATAAAAAACTCACCTATTACAAAAAATGGATTTAAAGAAAGAATGTCATTTAAAAATATAAAATTAAGTGATTTTGATGTTGATTGGGATAATTCCTCTTGGAAAAATTATTTCGAAGAAATTAATATAATAAATATTTTATATGAAGGGAAAAATCCATCAATTAAAAATGGATTTAGAATACTTAAAGATGTTAAATCTTTAACTTTTACACCAGATGAAATTGATTGTATTGGACGAACATTTAATATGATTAAAAATGCAATTAAAGAATATGAAAATAAAACTTATGGGAATGATTTAGATAAATACGTAGAATTATTACCAACACCTAAATCTTTTGAAGGACAAATTATGGATGTTTTACCAAAATCATCAAAAGGTAAAGATTCTTATTATACATTATTTGTAAATGATAATGACAGTACTAAAGTGGCATTAGCATTAACTAAAGATTTTTTAAATAAAAAATTAAATTTTATATAAATACAATATATTAGGAGTTTAAATATGGAAAAAACTGTAGCTGAACTTTTTGCAGGAGTAGGAGGATTTCGTTGTGGACTAAATCATGTTAAACTAAAAAATGATTTGGTAACAGAAGATGATACTTGGAATTTTGTCTATGCTAATCAATGGGAACCTTCTACTAAATCACAAGCAGCATATGATTGTTATGTTAAACGATTTGGAAAAACAGACTCACATATTAATCAAGATATAAATAAAGTGGATAAAAATAATATACCTGATCATAATTTACTAGTTGGTGGTTTTCCATGTCAAGATTATAGTGTAGCTAGAACGTTATCTAATGAAAAAGGAATTCAAGGAAAAAAAGGCGTTCTATGGTGGGATATAATTGATACAATAGAAAGTAAAAATCCACCATTTATTTTATTGGAAAATGTTGATAGGTTATTAAGATCACCTTCTTCACAACGAGGTCGTGATTTCGGTGTAATGCTTAGGTCATTGAATGATAATGGTTATTCAGTTCAGTGGAGAGTAATAAATGCTGCTGATTATGGATTTCCACAAAAACGTAGGCGTGTTTTTATATTTGCATATCATAAAACAACAAAATATTATAAAGAAATGTTAAATTATAATTTATCAGATATTATTTTCAAAGAAGGAATATTTGCTAAAGTTTTTCCAATTAAACAAAAAAGTTTAGATAAGTCTAAAGGTATTATTGATAAAGATAAATATGTTGATTTAGTTGATGTTAGTGATAATTTTCATTTACATTTTTTTAATACTGGAATAATGATAAATGGAGAAATATTAACACATAAAACTGAGCCAATATCTACTAAAACAACTAATCTGGGAGATATATTAGAACAAAATGCTGTTGATGAAAAATATTTTCTTGATGGCGAAAAACTAGAAAAATTCACATATCTTAAAGGTAAAAAAAGAATAGAAAGAACACATAAAAATGGATCTAAATATATATTTGCTGAAGGTTCTATACCATTTCCAGATAAATTGGATGTACCTGCTAGAACTATGTTAACTAGTGAAAGTACTACAAATAGAAGTTCACATGTTGTGAAAGATGTGAAAACAGGTAAATTAAGAACATTAACTCCTATTGAAGCTGAACGTATTAATATGTTTCCAGACAACTGGACAAATATAAATGAAAAAAGTATGACTGAACGTAGAAGATATTTCATGATGGGTAATGCTTTAGTTGTTGGTATAATTGATAAATTAGGTGAATATCTTAAAGAAATCTTCGATAATGAAGATTAACCTTCATTTTTTCTATAATATTTTTTTAGTATAAAATCTAATACTTTATAAAGTTTTATTTTTTTAAAATCCCCTTTTAATTATTATCAAAACATGTTTTTTCAAAAGTTATATTCTTATAATATTTTTATACTTATTTAAATTACTTTTTTTATTAATCTAATTATATTAAGTTTATTATTATTTATTGACTTGTTTTAAACTTTTTGTCATATCTAAAAAAATTAAAATAAAAGAAGTAGTTTATTTGGTTTTGTGTTTTGGTGTGATTATTTTTTTGATGTATATTGATATTATTGTTGATATGATTA
>SUTR01000080.1 GCA_015062825.1 Methanosphaera stadtmanae | reverse complement strand
AAAACTAAAAAATGTGTTTTATAACATTTACCGATCAATTCAAATTGTACAAAAATAGGGATTTCTACAGAGCCAAATTTTGTTTAAAAAAAATTGTAAATATAATATTTATTCAAAATCATAGGTTAATAATATTCTTTTTGTTTTTTCACCCTTAATTATTTCAGATGTTGGTTGATAATTGTTGAACCAATTATTTATTACACTTTTTGTAATCATGTGATGGTCTCTTTCTGAAGGAGCATTCCATTCGTAAGGTAGTGAAATAATTGCTTTTTTAGAGATTCGTTTGAATTCTTCAAAAATCTGTTTTTGTTCTCCATATATTCCACAATGTTCTAAAACTTGTGAAGCAATAATCAAATCATATTTTTTATCTTCAAATGGGTATGGAACCTCTTTAGCATTTAATTTGAAAAAATCACCTATTTTTATAGGATAATAATTTAAATTAGAATCTGTTATATCCATTATATCTCCTCCAACTATAAGAGGTGTTCTAAATGGACCTAACTCTAAAGTTTTTTCAATGCTATCCATTTTTTTTATTTCTTCAATAAATTCGGATAAATATTCCCAACGATCTTTATAATATCTGTTTGTGTATTCTGTTTGTTTTCTGACTTCTTCTAAATCTTTTTTAGTTAAATATTTAAGATTATTCATAATATCACGGCATTATTCTTTTAATTTATATTTCCCTTAAAAAAAATATCATATAAAACTAGTTTATTTGTTTAAAAATATAAAATTTATCATATCCTCAATAAATAGTGTTAATTTTCTTTTTTGTTGTAATATCTTGAATAAAATCATCAGATAGAAATTTTAGATTAAATCATTTGTTATCTTATATTTTCACAATTAAATTATTAAATAAAAAAAATAAACATATGTTAAAAAGATTAATTAATTTTTAGGCAGTTAAATGATTTTTCATTAATTATAATTAATTATTTTTAATCCAAGTATATACCCTTTCACAATTGTTTTTGTCATGAAATTTAAATGTTTTATTGATTCTTTCTAGATATTTGTTTTCTATTTGACAGTTATTTTGCAGATAAGATTCAATTTTATTAATTAATTTACACACATCAAATATTACATCACCAAATCCATCATTTTCATAATTAAAGTATCCTTCATCATAATGGAATTTTTCATCTTGTTGATAGTATATGATAGGCTTTTCAAGATATGCGAAATCGAAAAATACTGATGAATAATCTGTTATTAATATTTTAGAATTGTTAAATAATATTTTATAATCTTCATCAGAGGATATTTTTATGTTTTTATCTATTTTAAATTTATTTAAATCTTGTATTAGCTCCGGATGTGGCTTGAATACTAATTCATAGTCATATTTTTTAAGAAGTTGGTGTAGTTGTTGATTGTTAAGGAAATCTGTTATCATATGATAATAGGTTGATTCTTGAAATCGTGGATTATCTTGTAATTCTTGTCGCCATGTTGGGCAGTATAATATTTGCTTTTTAGAATTTGTGTTGTTTAATTTGTCAAATCTTGGTAAACCTAATAATTGAACTACATCTTTGCTGTAATTATAATTATAATCAAAGAAGGATTCATATTCTGATTTTGTAGTAGTTAGTAGTAATTCAAGTTCATGATTGAATCGTTTAATATTATTTGTTAAGTCTTTGTAGATAATTCCATGTTGAATAAAATATTTTGGTATTTGTATCATGTTTGAGTATAATCGTTTGTTATCATTTAGGAAGGGATTGTAAAATTTTTCACCTAAAAATGAAGTGATTAATTTATCAGCAAATAAATAAAGAATTTTATGTTTAAATGATCCATATGTAATCACATTATTGTTTGATTTTAAATTATCTTTTATATCATTATTTACAATATAGTAATGATTGATTTTGTCTTGTTTTGAAAGTGCATATTCAAATAAATATCTTGCATTATCATCAGCATGATCTAAACGATCATTATACAGATATATTTTCTTATTTGATAAAAATGGATGTAATATTAAATGTAGTATTCTATAAAAGATATTTTGAAGTCTTTTATTTTCATTAGATTTAATTATTTTTACAATATTTTTAATTTCAAATTTTAACATTTTAAAATAGGAGTATTTTACTATAAAAAGGTTTCTAGTTGAATGGAAGATTATATGATCTTTTTTAATAAGATAATTATTTATAGTGTTAAATCCTGTTATTTCTCGATATGCTAGTTCTGGTGTGAATGTGAATGTATTATTGTTTTCTTTGTATTCTACTATGAATTGAATATCTGTAATTTCTTCATTATTAGTTAGTTCTAGTTTTACTTCAAAGTTGTAACTGAATCTCCACTCTTGTGATAAAAATTTAAGTGTTTTTCTTTCATCTTGTGGATAATACATATACTTAGTTTTAATTTTTTTAGAATTATTTATTACAACATATATATCATATGATTCAATATAAAAATTTGTAAGAAAGAGACCTGTTAAAATGAGATAATCTTTTCTTATTGTAATGTTATCTAACCAAAGTCTATGATGAGTTAAAGAATCTATTAAATATTCATTAGTTATGAGTTTCACTTCATTTTCGTTAATATCTATCTTATATGAATCATTTTTAAGATACATCATAAATGGAAGTATGCGAAAATTTATATTGTAGTAATTTTTTAAGACATCTTCATCAATATGAGAAAATATTTTTTTAACAGTACACCAAAAATATTTTATATCTTCATCAATAGAATAAACTGTTAACTCTTCTATAAAAAGCATTTTTTCTAAATCTTTAACTAATGCAACTTGAATAAAAGGTGGAACTTCATCATAGGTAGAAATACAATAATTAATTAGATTCATATGAAAATTAATTAAACGAGTAGTATAATAATTTATATCATCTTCATAATCTAAAGAATCATCCTTTACAATATTTACATTATTTAAAACTGCATATTTTCTAGTTTTTAAAAGCAGTTTATTAAGATATAAAGATCCTGAGGAATAATATAATTTTTCATTAAATTTAAGACTTTTAGCAAGTGATGTTCTGATGAATGTACATTCAATATCAAGTAAAGGATTGTTTGGATTAATATTTAAATTAATTATGTTATCTATGGAATCTTTTTTATCATTTGATGAATTAATACTAATAATATCCATGTCTGGATTATTTTCAAAAAAGTCCTTTATCCTTTGGAACACGTTTTCTTCATAAATTATATTATTGCTTAGAAATCCAACATATTCTCCTCTAACATTTTTTAATGCTAAGTTTCTACAATAAGATTTTTTTAAATTATTGGAAGTTAAGATGATAATATTACCGGGATATTCATCTTTGAAAAAGTTATATTTAACCAATAAATCATCTAATTGATTGTTTATAACTAAAATGATTTCTGTTTTATCATTAAAATTTAAACTTTGACTGATAATACTTTTTAAAGTATTTTCAATATTTATTGATGCATCAGTTATTGTAATAACAATTGAAAATGTTGGATTAATTATATTCATATAAAATCCCTCAATGATTTGAAATCCATTCATATAAACGTTTACAATTATTTCTATCATTAAATTTGAAAAAATTATTTACTCGTTCAATATATTTATTTTCCATTTTACAGTCATTTTTTAAGTAATATTCAATTTTATCTATGACACTTTTTTGATTTTTTAATACATCACCAAAACCATCTTTTGCATAATCAAAATATGCTTCAAAATGATGATCATCTTTTAATTGATAATAAATTATTGGTTTTTTTAGATATGCAAAATCAGATACTACTGATGAAAAATCACTAATCATTAATGAAGACTCATTAAGAAGTACCTGATAAGATTCTTGAGTTGATATTATTACATTTTCATTCATTTTCAGTGAATCCAGATATTTTACTAGTTGTGGATGTGGTTTGAAAACCATTTCATAACCATATTCTTCTAATAGATTAAATAATGTAATGTCATTTAAAAAGTTTTCCAGCATACGATAATAATCAGAACTTTTAAAAACGGATTCACTAGTATCAAATTGTAATCTCCATGTTGGAGCAAATAAAATCTGTTTTTTAACATTATTATTGTTTAAATTATCATAACGTGCTAAGCCAAGTATTTGAACAATTTCCTCATCAAATCCATATTTTAAATCAAAGAATGAATTACGTTCAATCTCAGAAGATGTTACAATTAAACGAAGATTATGATTGCATCGTTTAACATGTCTTGTAAGATTTCTATATATGACGCCATGTTGAATAAAATAACGTGGTGACGTTATTAAATTATTATACAATAAACGGTCATCTGAAGCATTTAAATTATAGAAAGGATTGAAAAATGCTTCATTTAAAAATGATGAAACACGTTTTTTACTAAATAAATACAGTATTTTATGTTTAAAACCACCATAAGCTATTATATTATGATAATCTTTTTTTAATAAATTATAATCTTCACAGGATTTATCAAGAATATAATAAGCATCTGCATCTTTATGATTATCGTTAATATACTTAAATAGATGAATTCCATTTTCATCTGCACGTTCTAGACGATCATTAATAATCCATATGTTTTTATTTTTCATAAATGGATATAAAATTAAATATAACATCCTATAAAAGACTGCTTTAAATTTATTATCATTATCTGATTGGATAATTTTACTTAAATTTCTTAATTCCATCTTAAACATTTTAAAGAAAGTATAGTCAGTAATGGAAATACTCTTTGAATCATGGAAAATAATATAATTATTTATTTTCATATAGACTGATGGAAGACTTAAATTACTAGGAAGTCTGCAAACTATCTCTGGATTAAAAGATGCATGAACATTATTTTCATCAAAATAAACATAAAATTTAAATTGACTTTCTATTAAATCTTTTAAGTTTACTTTTACATTAAAGTTATATGTAAAACGCCATTTAATTCCTAAGTAACTTAAAGTACTACGATCAGGAGTAACATACTCCAAATAGTCACAGGTATAGAATGTTTTAGAGTTTACTTCATATAATTTAATACTTATGGAATCAAGATTAAAATTACACTGTATGAGTCCTGAAAGAAGCAGCATATCATCTTGAATATCAATAATATCCATGTATATTTTATGTCGATTTAGTTTATCTATAAGATAAGAACCGCTGTTTAGTAAAACTTCATTATCTTCATTTAATTCAATGCTGTATGATTTATTTTTTAAATAAACAAAAAATGGTCTTATTGGATTTAAAATATTATTATTGTGAATTATTACATTAGAATCTATAAATGATATAATATAATTTAATGTATTCCAGAAGAAATTTACATCCTCTTTAGAGTTTAATACAGCTAGATTGCCATAATGTATAATATTTTGAATATCATAAGCAAGTAAATACTCAATAAATTTAGGAATAGATTCATTTTCATCCATACTTTCATTTATGATATATTTATGATAATTAACCAGTCTATCCGTATAATAATATTTATCAAGGATAGATTGATCAGTTAATGAATCATTACTTGCATGTTGTCGACAATAATAAGTACAATCATTTATCCAGGCATATTGTTTATTTTTAAGAAGAAGTAAATTGATAAAAAGACTACCTTCATCATAACGTAATGTTTCGTTAAACATAGTATTGTCAATTAATTCTTTTTTTATAAAGGTATTACAAACACTGACAAGTGGATTGTTAGGATCATCATCAAGATTTATAATTTTATTCGGATTAACATTAGAATATAAAAGATGATATTTATTTACTTTTTCAAAATATTTCATTGGAATAACACAAATATCAATATTTGAATTATTTTTAAAACAATCATAAACTGATTCTAAAGTATTCTCACTATAATAATCATCAGCATCTAAAAAACAAATATACTCCCCACTACAAGCACTCAATGCATAATTTCGACAATAAGATTGTCCTTTATGAATAGAGGTTAAAATTTTAATATTATTTGGAAATTCCTTTTTAAATGAATTAGCAATATCAACAGAGGAATCTTCACTTCCATCATCAACAATAATTATCTCTACATTATCCATAAAATTTAATGATTGATTAACAACAGATAAAATTGCATCTTTTAAATATCGTTCAACATTATAAGAAGTAATAATTACACTAAAAAGATAATCATTCTTATCGTTAATCAAATATTTTCCTATCATAATTCCACTTATTTATCCAAATTTACTAATCAACAATTTAAAAACACATTATTAAAAAAACCTAATTATCCGTTTAAATTTAAAAAAATTAACGATTATTAGTAATATCCCGAAAGCCTGTTTTAAATTATGTAGAAATATATAATACCCCCATATAATTTAAATTTAAGCTTAATATATAAGAATTTTAAACTTCATGATATATAAAATTAATCAAAAAAAATATGAAACTTCATGATTTTTTGAGAAATACAGAATTTTTTTAAAAAAAATATTTTGGATAAGATGCTGTGTTTACTAACTAGACAATGATTCTACCCCTATCTGATGATAATATTATTAAATTAAGTACATGGATTTTAAATAAATATTAATAGAAGTTATAATAGTAATATAAGAATAATTATCAAATATTTACTAATTAAACTATAAATAATTATTTTGTTTGAGAAATACTTCCCCTTGTTCTTTGGAATTATTTTTTTTATTCAACACTTTTGTTTGTGATAATGAAGATAATAATTAGTAATAATGTAACATTAAGTATTGAATCAAAGTAAATCATTTGAAAGAATAAATTAATGTTTTAAAAGCTTAAACTTTAGTTATTATAGATAATAAAGCTTTAATTTTTCTATTAAATATTCATAATTTTATAATTATTAAATAAAGAATGAGTATTTCTTAAACATAATATTTATTAGATATAATGAATCATAATTATTATTAATTATA
>SUTR01000079.1:3528-7122 GCA_015062825.1 Methanosphaera stadtmanae | reverse complement strand
ATGTTAATTATATTGTTTTAACTTGTTATCTTTGTTATCTTGCTTGTTGTTCTTGCACTTTTATATGCCAATCTATCCTGTGTTACTATGGTTATATCAGTATATGTATTGTATGATGGTATACTGATATTTTTCAGATTTATTTTTCCGTTTGTTATATAGTAGTATATTGGCTTGGAGTTTTTATCCTTTAAGGTCAGGCCGTTTATTTTGATGATTATCTTATTTGTTCCCAGTACCATGTTTTTATTATAGTCTTTTATTGTTCCTGTGATGTTTATTTTATGTGATGTTTTATTGATTGTTGATTGTATTATGTTTATTGTTATATCTGATCGTAGCACCTGGAATTTTGTAGTATTTGTCACATCCGGATAGTAGTTTGGATTGTAGTATCCTGCTTTTACTGTATGGTTTTTTGGTGTCATTGTTTTTCCATCTGTTACTCCTGATAATCCTAATGGTACCTTATATGAGTATGTTGCTATTCCATTAACTATTTTTACCTGTATTGGTGTTCCGTTTTTGTTTTTTAGTGTTATGTCATTTACTTTGAAGTATACGTATTGACTGGAGTCTTGTGTCATTGTTGTTATGCGTTTTCCTGTTGTTATGTCATATAGTGTTGCTGTGAATTTTATGTATTGGTCTTGTTTTACCTTTGTGGTGTTGGTTGTTACTACTATTTGTGCTTTTCTGAGGCTTATTTCTGCTGTTGCCGTATTTGAACGTGATGATTCATATGTTGATGAACCTGCATATACGCTGGTTATGTTTTTTCCTGAACGGATGTTTAGATATGCAGTTATGTTTGTTGTGGCTATTCCATTTGACACGTATACTTTCAGATTTTCGTTACTGCCATTTAATTGTCCATTGTCTTTTATTGTTATTCCGTTGATTTTAAAGATTACATACCCATTTTTAACTGGATTTCCATTTATATCTGTGACTTTAGCTGTTAATGTGAGTTTATCTCCTATTACTCCTTTTGTTTTGTTTACTGTTGTTTTTGTAGGCATTTTTATTGTTTTGTAGGTGGTTGTTCTAGTGCATCCATTGTAGTTTGCAGATTCCAGATATTGTACTGTTATGTTGTTTGTTGCTACTATTGTATTGTAGTAGGTGTATTTGTATCCTCCGGTGGAATTTGTAGTTGTATACTTAGTAATATTGTTAACTGTGATGTATATTCTTGCATTGATTATTGCTTTATTGTTGGAATCTGTTAATAATCCTGTGATTTGTGAATTATTATATGCATAGGTTGTAGGTGTACTTACTGTTATTTTAGTGCTAAGTTTATTTACCTTGATTAGGGTCATAGTTTCTGTTTGTGGATATGTTTTTGAATTTGAATAAATCAGCCTTGCTGTAAAGTTTCCACTAGATGATATCATAACAGGCAATGTTGCCTGACCATTAGATACCTTGGCTGATGCAATCTGTGTACCGTTTGAGTATCTAAGTGTAATTGTCCCATCACTTACCTTTATATTGTTATATGTTACATTTACCGTGAGATTTTTAGTTTCATTAATCTTGGTTGTTAATGTTGTAGTTTTAATTGTAATATTATGATTTGATATTGAAAAGTACTTATTCTGTGATATATTAAGTCCATTATCTACCAATACCGTTTGTAATGTATAGTTTCCATTAGATAGACTTGATACATCAAATGAATAGAATACTGTTTGATTATTTCCAATATACTTGGATACTATGCCACCAGTAGAATTTGTTAACAGATTTCCATTAAGCAGATAATACAATCTGCCTGCAACTTCCAAGTTATTGATGGTAGTGTTGACAGATACCACATCACCTGTTAATTTTAATGTTGAGTTAATCCTTGGCGTACTTAATGTATATACCTTAATCGGTGCAGATAAATGTTTATCGTTATTGTTATAATCATAAAGTTCATCATAGTTTTTTCCATCAAAGCTTATGAATGACTTGTTGTATGTATCATATAATGGATATTCATCATCCTGCAATGGAACATAAACATAAGATTTACTGAGACTCTGTTTAATATTTACAACAACTGTTATTTCATCATTTTCTTTAGCCAGGACCATTTTATCCAATCCAATTGTACGGTATCCAGGATAATTGACTGTGGATATCTTGCTTGATGCAAGTTTGTCATTTATATAAACGCTGATATTATATGTTGAGTTATCCATAAAGTACGTTCCAATAGCAGCTATTGTCTGATTGTTTACTGCAGTGTAGATATTCTTAATCCAGTATTGTCCACCAGTCTCTGATATTTGATATACATAATCAACCGTATCATACTGGTAGATGCCTGTATAATTATAGTTGTTTCTATAATCTATTGCAAAGTTAACATTACTATAATCTCCAATAAATTGCAATCCACCAATTACTGAATCATAATAGGATACGTATTGATATCCCTCGTTGCCTGTATATGTTCCCCAGCTATTTTTTATAATAAATGCTCCATCACCCGGTGGTGTTGTATCAAAGTTATACCTACTGTATGTATCATTCCATCCAACAATAACAACTGCATGGTTGGAATTTTGCACATCAGGATTATAAATGTTTAGGGAAGAACTACTGCGTATACCAGTATATACTCCACCATACTTCATTATAGCCTCTTTTATAAGGTTATTGTCAAGGTAGTTTTCACGTGCGGGTATGAAGTAGATGTTTTGTACCTGTATCGGATTATCCAAGATGTATGAAAGATCAGAATCTGTATCATATGCATCCATACTTTCAAACAATGGTCCATATCCACTTGCAAGATATCCTATAGGCTCCATATCATATCCACCGTCATCAGGATCCAACAATGATGTTCCCAATATTGAATACATCTTAAAGAGATTTTTCATATTGTTCTCAGACAGATCATATGAAACATTGGTCCTCTTCTTAATTGAAGATTCTAATGCTCCTATTGCTGCAAATACAACACAGCTTCCACTGGATCCCTGTGTCTTTACGGATGTTGTCTGATTTAAATCCTTTAGGTTATAGTAGCTTGGAAGAATTACTATTGAATCTGTTGTACTTCTAGTAGGAATAATGGTGTTGCTTGTATCTAATGTTTTGGATTTAATTGTTAATTTTGAATTGGATACTGTATTGTTATAAATATTGTTTCCAGTATATGTTACAGTTATAGTATGTACTCCTGTACTGGTTGTATTGGATATGGTGTAACTGTAATTAACCTTACTTGCTGCAGCCAATGATTTTACAGTCAATCCATTTATTGCTATGTTAAATGTTCCAGTTATGTCCTTATTTGAATATATCTCTATATTTAGATTGTCACCTGCAAATACTGCGTAATTGGATACATATAATAATGGAATTATCTTTGAATCAAGAAGCATTTCCTGATTATCTATCGTTGCTGATATGTTGCCTGTTCCATTCAAGGTATTGTTGACTTCTGATGTGATTGATGCAGATTTTTTTGTAAGTGTTGCACCTGTTGCTTTGAATGTAACAATTCTTGCAGGTAAATTAACTGATGATGTTGCTCCATTGGATAATCTTTTAAGTGATACCTGAATCTGGGTAATGTTACCGGATGTG
>SUTR01000079.1:0-3428 GCA_015062825.1 Methanosphaera stadtmanae | reverse complement strand
GACGTTTTGATATTTAACTTTCCCTCATTTAGCTGTACTATTGCTGCTCCATAGTACTTTGCAGTATTTTGTACAAATCGTGTGGATGTAATTGTAGTGTTTGATTTTAACAGATAGATACCTGCACCATTTATTGCAGTATTATTCGCAAATATTGAAGAGGATATTGTTATATTGGAATTTTTTCCATAAATTCCCGCCCCGTTTGATGCATTGTTTCTTGTGAAGTTTGATGATGTTATCTTGATTGTTGAATAAGTGGAGTATATGGCAGCTCCATATGAACAATTGTTCTTATCAAACAATGTATTTGTAATGTTTATATTTGAACTAGTTGCATATACACTTGACCCATACTTTGTTCCATAATTGCCTGTAAATGTTGAATTTGCAATGGTTATGTTTGAGGAACCTGCATAGATTGCACCAGATGAGCCCTTACTATTTATGAAGTTAATATTATTAAAATTGACATTAACTCTGTAAATGTAGAATAATGATGTTTTATTACTGCCAGATATTGTTATGTTCTTTCCATTTTGGCCTATGATATTTATTCGACTTAATGAATAGTCAGAACTATATGCAGTTAACTGTATATCTGTGGTGAATGTATAAACATCAGAGTTACTGTTGGTTACCAGGTATATTGTTCCATTATCTGCAATGTTGGTTAGTGCATGTTTAAATGTTGTAGGATTATCAATGTCATTCCCAGTATTGTTTTCTAAGCCTTTAGAATTTACATATAATACGGGATATTTTGTATCAGTCTTTAGTGTTTTTTGATTGGATGTAATTTCTGTTATATTATCCTGTGTTGTTGTATTGGCATTGATTGTGTCAGTTTTTTGATAATTTACTTCTTTAATATTGGCATTTGGATTTTCCAGTACTGTTTGAGTATTGTCATATTTGATTGATACTTCCTTGTTTATTGTTGTATCATTACTGTTATTTTCTGCACTGACAACAGTCATGGATAATATTGTAATGATTAACAATAACAACAACAGTACATATTTTTTATTTGATTTCATGAAAATAAAACCTATTGTTTAGTATTTTGTCATATTCATTATTTTAATGAATAAACATATGAATATATCTTTATGCGAACTTTTATATAAATTTAGAAGTAGTACTGGAAGAATAGAATCAGAGAATTATTTTACTTAGAAAAAGTTTTATTAATAAAATCTGGTTTTTGAAATGCTTATGCTATATATTTTCTACATAAGGATTATTTGAAGTTGAAGTCACAAATTATCCTTGAATGCCTAAAAAATTTATAGGAGTCTCTTCATGAAAAAAATGAAAATGAATTGGTAGTAAATCTTGAAGAGCTACTCCAATATTATTTCCTGAAAACGTCTATTGTACATGTCAATATCCTTATTGTTATGAGGATTAAATAGATGATTCTGCATATACTCCAATGAATTTACAACCCAGCAAGTCAAGAATTCAACTTCATCATCACTAATTAATGATTTATCCAATTGGGAATATGCATCTCTTAGTTTAATTATCTTTTCTTCAAGAGATTTATCCAATGTGTTTTCTTCTATTAAATCATCCATATTCATAGAGGGAAAGATATCCTCATCCAACTTAGTGAATGCTAGTATACAACGTATAGTGTATAATAACTTCTTAAATAACTTAATATCTGTTTTTTCAGATTTCATGATATATTTTCTATAATGTCTCTTGGTAAGGCCATAATAATGATGTTTAAGAACTTCCTTATCAAATTCAGGTAGGTTAATGAAGATATCCTCTTTCATTGGAATATATTTAATGGGTGATAGTATCCATTCACGTAGATTAGGATTGCTTTTATAATGCAGATGCAATGCCTTTTTAATATCCCATCCTACAATATCATACAATCCATCATTGGATTCGATAACATCATTTTGACTGTTGATTGTAAGATAACGATTTATACTATTATATTTATATATGAAACGTATGTCATAGTCAGAATTCTTATTATGATGACCCCATGCACGACTTCCAGATTCAACTGCATATAATATTGTAATATTCTCATCATCTTCTAGTTTTCTTAGCTTATCCATGATTGTATCCATTTTTGATCCTCCGTGTTTTTTGTGTTAGATTTTTGCAAAAATAATAAATGAAACCTTGTCATAATATCAAAGTTTATCTTTAATAATTAAAGTACTAATCTCATTAATTTTGATTTGACCTCTCGTTGATCATGATGATGGTTTTGTGAATGTTTTATTCTTCATGAATGTGGGGGGTAGTCTTAGTATTGTTGGAATGTCTAATTTTATTTGTATTTCATGGGAATAGAAATGCAGGTACTGCTACTTTTAAAAAAAGCATTATTAAAAAAATGATGGGGAGAATTTTTTATTTTTTATCATGCAAGTCTTTAATCATTTTTTCCATATTATCCAGTCGTTTTTCATAGTGTCTTTTTAGTATTGCAACTGTAAGTGTGGCTGTACCTGCACTGGATAATACATAACCTGCCCATACCAAGTATTTTATGCTATTACTTTACTTATGGCATCTTCTGTTGGTGCTTCTATTTTTATTAGTTTTCCATCTTTAAGGTATTGGAATTTATATTGTTGTCTTCCATCATCCATTTCAGTTTTAAAGTAGCCATCTTTACCTGCTATTGATTTTTTAGAGTAACCATAAGCATTTAATGATTGTATTTGTTTACCATTGTTTAAAACTCCTACTGTTAGTTCCAGTTTGTCACCATTATTGTTTATGTATTCTTTTGTTACCTTGTTGTCCACTACAGTTCCATCTATGGTTTCTGTGTCAAGGCCATCTTCGTCCATGTGTGTTGTGTCTACATCACTTTCATATGGGTTGAATCCATCCAGTACTTTAAGGTGTTCACCATTTATATTTGCATCTTGAGCTGCATTAGAGGAGGATATGAATAATCCTGCAGCCAAAAAGATTAATCCGAACTTAATATATTTTTCATCTTCATTGTCTTCACCATTATAATAATCATATTCTGATAGGAATAATTCTTTCCCATCTCTACTTATTAGTCTGTAACGGTTTGTATATATAGTTTTTCGAGTGCAAGTGCTTACTTACATCTTTAAAATAAGAAATAAAGATTATAAAGACATATTTATAAAAATATTTCATCATATTCTAATAAAATTTTTTATAACCTGTTTTTCATCAGAGTATGATATAATGAAGAAAAAAAAATAAGAAAAAGATCTCTAAAAAAAATATTAAGGATATTTTACCATTTGATAAGCATCATATGCAACATAGAGACTAAACAATAAATTAATTATTGAGTATAGCCAGTCTTTAAATAGGACAGATACAAAAAACAAAAGAATAATAAATAACACAAACATCAATATACCCTTACTTAGACTACCAGCATAAAATTGTCCCAATCC
>SUTR01000078.1 GCA_015062825.1 Methanosphaera stadtmanae | reverse complement strand
ATAGCAGATACATTGGTTACAAATATCATAGCACAATCAGGAAAGGGACAGATTCCCTGTATTGTTGTCCCTGTAGATCAAAAGGAAGGACTTATCACCACGATTCTTCCACCATATATTGATAAAAAAACATGCACATTATGCGGTGATTGTGTTAGTGTATGTATGTTTGATGCAATAAATCCACCAAAAATAGATAAAAAGAGTTGTACATACTGTGGAAAATGTGAAGGTATCTGCAAGTACAATGCCATAAGAATTGGGGAAGAAATAGAATTATATATAAGAAAGATAGATGCAGATAATGCTAAAAAATTAGAGGAGATTGAGAATATAAAAACTACCAGTCATCCATATAATATTAGTGTTAGAATACAGAAAATGATAAAAAAGGAATCATAATATATTCCTTTTAAAGAATTTATGAACATTTTCTGCTCCCACTATTTCTTCATCCAAATTCCATGTATTAGGATATAATATGAAGGGTTTTTGTTGTGTTCCACCAACACCACCATGACTTCCAATTAACTCTTCAAATGCATATACCTCATCATTTTCCATATCATATGTACTGTTTACAAGTATATCAGGCACATATTTAAATGAATCTGTACGTCTTAGATGATCTGTTATGTTTTTACCATATTTTTCAAGGAAGTTTTCACCTTCAAAGTAATCCTCATCCATGTAATATATATTGTCATCGGATAATACTATTGTACCATAAATGAATGACTTGAGCATTATAAATCCTATTCCTGGATGATTTTTTAATGTGTTAATCAGATTTGGAAATGCATCCTCTATCTGTTCATATGTCATTCTGCCTGACCAATTGGTAAAGTAGATTAATCCAAGATTACCTGATGCCAATACTATTGAATGAATATCCTCATCACTTTTTACTTCATCATCCAAGTCAAAATACAATTCATAATCTTCATTTATGGTCTTTAACCTGTCAATGATTGGTTCCCTGCTGTTTAAGAAATGAATTTTATTTCTTAGTTTTTCAAGTGTTTTCATATCACCGTCTTGGTGTGAAAGTGTAGGGTTATCCTGATTATCATCTAAGAGGTTATGACTATGAATCTCATTTTTTATTTGTTCTCTTATATGTCTTCGTTTTTCGTCAAGCTTTTGCTTATTTAACTCAGCATAGGGTTTTATATGAAATGCTTCTCTGAAGTGGTCATCATTAGAATGAAGTATGCTGTGAACGTTAATATTTCGTGGCAGGTTCTCTTCTACCAGTTCATTTAATGATTTCTTATATTTTTGCTTAAAAGTTGGACCATTAGACTGTCCATGATCAGATAATACTATTATTTTATATTCACGCCTTGAATCCTTGACGGCATTCTGTATTATTTCAAATTGTCTATCTATCTGTCTTAATGAATATAATGAATCAAAATCCCTTATTCCAGAGTGATGTGCTATTTCATCATATCCCATATATGTTGCATATATCACGTCATATTGTGCTGCATAAACATCTCCTACTATGGCATATGTTGTTGCCTCTCTCATCACCACATTTGATCCTGCTCTTGCAACAAAATAGGATAATCCCCTATGTATTCTGTACTTATATTTAAAGATATGACGCAGTCTGGAGATTACTTCAAGCAACATATCACCAATAAACAATATCAGCATTTTAGCCATTACAAATGGTGTTGAATACAAGTAATACCATGTTTTTGAATAGAAATTTCTTATATGGCCAAACTTACTATATGTTAATATCTGATCCTTTGCATCACCTGAGAAGAGATTAGATCTGCTTGCACCATTAACGGATAATAATCCATGACTGTCTGATATTCTGTTTTCTATTAATTCAGCATCCTTCAATCCATTAGATGATACAATCCTATTGTCATTTTCCTTCTCCACCCATCTGAATGCAGGTATGTTATTATTGTTTCCATGCAGTATTCCGGCCTGACTTGAACCTGTTTGACTTGACAGATCACATTCCCAGCTGGTAAGACAATGCGTATTGTCAATCCATGAGGATAATGTTGGCATGTAACCCTTATCCATTGCCTCTTTTAATACCTTTTCTGCCAGTCCATCAATTTCTAAAAATATATAACCACATTTGTCGGATACATATTTATTCTCTGCAACAAGTCTTCTTCTTAATACATTACGATAATATGAATCATTGATATTGAAGCTAAGGACAATTGACAGTACTGAACTTGTAAGTCCTATTATTAATGGAACAGTAAATAATGCAAAGCCTTCAATGGTAAATCCTTCGGCAATCCATCCACCCATTACCATGGACAATAGCCATAATATTATTCCATCCAGTAGAAACGTTCCAAAACCCAATGTAAAAACCAAGAATGATAATGAATAATATGATAGAAGAGGCCATAGTATTGCATTTAAAATAAATAATAATGACAATAAGATAAATGTTGTCGGATAATCCGTTATAACTATTCCCGGAATATAATCAACAATCAATGAAAAAATTATGCTTTCTAAGAGAATAAAGATAAAATACTTTAATATGTTTCTAAAATTTCTTCTAATAAGACTAAACATTAACTTTATCCTCCATTGCTAGAAGAAGTTCCATTACTAAGAAGAACCTGTAAAAAAAAGTAGTAGATAAGATGAATAATAATTCATTTATCTATGAATATCTAAAAATCTATGTAGTCGTAACCTTCACAGCCTTCATCAAATGCATAATGTACTGTAGTATAGTTACTCATGTACTCGGTTATTTCATCTTTTACATCTTTTTTATCCATAACTACTGCTTTGATGAATTCTGCTACATCTTTCATGTTATCTTCTTTAAATCCACGGTGTGTTAATTCTTGTGTTCCCATTCTAATACCTGATGGGTTGTCACTGTTGTTTACGTCATCCCATGGAAGAAGGTTTTTATTTAGGATTATGTTATTGTATTGGAGTGTTTTTGCCATTTTAGAGACATCTCCAAGTTCTGATACATCCATTGCTACTTGGTGGGATTCGGTAAATCCTTGATCTTCACATAATACGTTGAATCCTAATTCATATAGGTTTTGTGCTAGTGCTTTTGCGTTAGCTATGGTTTGTTTTGCATAGTCTTCTCCAAATTCTAGCATTTCAGCTGTTGCTATACCTAATCCTGCCATGTGATGTAGGTGATGGTTACTTACTACTCCTGGGAATACACAGTTGTCAATTTTTTTATGTAGGTCTTCTTTACAGAGGATGATTCCACCTTGTGGTCCTGGGAATGTTTTATGTGTACTACCTGTTACCATGTCAGCACCATCTGCTACAGGATCTTGGAATTGTTTTCCTGCAATTAATCCTAATACGTGAGCACCATCATAAATTACTTTTGCACCAACTTCCTGTGCTACTTCTACTGCTTCTTTGACAGGTTGTGGGAATAGGAAAAGACTTCCACCTAATACTATAGCGTTAGGTTCTTTATCTCTGATTTTTGCTGCTAACTTATCCATGTCAACATTCATTCTTTCTGTATCCATAGGTACTGATGTTGTCTTGAGTCCTCTTATACCTGCTGCACTTACACCAGCGTGACTTATATGTCCTCCTTCTGGTACATTGATACTCATTAATGTGTCACCTGGTTTTGCAACTGCAAAGAAACATGCAAGGTTTGCTACTACTCCACTTGTTGGCTGTACATTTGCATGGTCACATCCAAATAACTCTTTTGACAAGTCAATTGTTATTTGTTCAATATCATCAATGTAGTCACATCCTTCATATAATCTTTCACCAGGAAGTCCTTCAGCATATCTGTGTGAAAGATCAGTTGCAACTGCTTCTCTTACAGCCCTACTAGTAATATTTTCACTAGCAATCATGTTCAAACTGTTTTTCATCCATTTATGATGTTCTTTTGTCAAGTTTTTTATTTCTTGTGCTTTTTCTAAATTAGACATTAAATATAATCCTCCGTAAAAAGATTTTATATAATTTAATATAAACGTAAAATATTATTAGGATATATTATCCAACTATATTATTAATATATATTCTTAATATTATATTAGTTTTATTAATTAAAAATATGAGATGAATATAAACTTTGAAAATAATGTAAAAAAATAAAAAGTTTAATTGAAAAAAATAGATATTGAATGCGATTAATATATTCTAACCAAACCATCCATGTTATCAAAATCAGAATCAAATGAATATATTTTCGTAATGTTAAGTTTATTCATTACATAAGCTGCATAACAATCAGCAAATGAAGCAGAACCATTATATTTAATAACACAATGCATATTTTCATCTACTTCCATTGGGTTAGGGTAATAAATCTGAATAGTGTCTAATATTATTTCATAAAAATCTCTGACTTTTTTTGTATCTATTCTAGAATTTAAATATGTGATTGTTTCGGATAACATGAAAACCGTTGTTATTTTATCCTCTTTATCGATTTGAGGATATAATTCAACGGCACGTTCATGTTTTTTATAATCTTTTTCGTTCATTAATGCAATAAGATAACTACTGTCAATGTAAATCATATTATATTTTTTCTCCTTGAGCTATTTTCTTCTTAATTTCAACACTATCTCTTCCATCATCTTCTACCATTCCAATAATTTCAGACAATGATCTTTTTTTTCTAAATGATACTACTACAACCTGTTTATCTTCATCAACATCCCATTGTACTATTGAATCATCATCAACATCCAGTGCTTTCCTAACCGATGCAGGAACTACTGTTTGTGATCCACGGTATATTTTAGTCTCAATCATAATTATCACCTGATTGTTAGTATATAATTGATTTTATAAATACTTTGTTAATAAGTTTTTATTGATATTTTATTATTATTGATATAATTAGACATATAGAAACAATATTACTTGTAGTAATTACTGATGTATTCTTGATAACCGTTAGTTAGCATTAGTTTAGTACAACACAGGTAAAAGAAAAAAAAGATTCTACATTATAACAGATTACTTCTTTTTATTTTTTTTCCTTCTTAAATCTATTCCTGTCCAAATATACAAAACATCAGTTAAACCTAATTTTTTAAATTCATCATATTCGCCAGGTTCGCCTATAACTTCACAATTAGGCTCTATATCATAAATTGATCTTTCATCAATATCATTTTTAGACATTTATTTCCACCTCAGATAAATATAAAGA
The DNA here is from genome assembly GCA_015062825.1 of Methanosphaera stadtmanae. Lineage (GTDB taxonomy): Archaea > Methanobacteriota > Methanobacteria > Methanobacteriales > Methanobacteriaceae > Methanosphaera > Methanosphaera stadtmanae_A. The sequence goes on along the minus strand of SUTR01000078.1, from coordinate 2,541 downwards.
ATAACGAAAATAATGATATTATTAATAAAACTATACTAATAAATAGTTTATTTAATCATTTATATATTTTTCTTTGATTTTAATAGATTCAACGTTAATTTCAATTACCTTCTTATAATTCATTGACAATTGTTTAAAATCATTTTTATCATCCAAAAATTTAATCAAAACTACTGTGTTTAAAGGTTTAATCAATTCCTGTTTTTTCAATCCGTTATTAAAATTAGTAATAGACAAAATGTTAAATATCACATTTAATGAAAATAATATTAAAAATATATTTAAAAATATACTTATAAACAGTTCCTTATTTGTAAAAGATAATGAAAATAACGTTCCGCCTAAAAAAGTTAATTGAATAGTCAATAAAAGAACACTGACATTCAATAATGAATTTAATTTTAAATCAATTGACTGAATTTGTGTTAAATCTTCATCATATCGTTTGATTAAAAAGTTTAATGTTTTTTCGTTCTCTAATCTTTTTTGTTTATAACTTACCATAAATTATTCTACAATGTTTAATATATTTAATTTAATATTCAAATTTTTTTATAATATTTTGCTAAGCATTAGTTTATGTTAAATATATTATCAATAATTGTAAATATTTTTCTCAAATAGAAATAAACCTTCAATATTCCCCCTAGCAAAGCATATTCTCAGAAATTGTACATTTAACACTGCCCCATCCATTTACCACATTAACATAGATTACATCGTCCTTAGAGTCTTAAATTATGAATCAGATAGAGATTTTAATATCATCATATGTTAAATAGGGTACTAATGAATTTTTATATCATTTCTTAAATTGAATGAATCCTTCTTCTTCTAATTTTTTTAATCTTGGCTGAACATTGCTAACATTTTTATCAATTAACTTTGCAACCTCTCTAATACTTTTAGGATGCTTATGTTTTACGACATCCAATAACATCAAATCCAATTTTGAAAGTGAAATATTATCAGTAACTAAACTTTCAGATAACTCCAATGTTTCATCAGGATGTTCCTGATAATATTCCCAATTTTCCATATCAACCAACAGTTTCATATTATTAGTTTTTTCATAAGCCGTCCTAATTTTTTGTAAAGAGCCATATTGTTTTTCCATATCCCGAACAAACTCAGATCCACTTTGATTTTTAATTAGTGTGATAATCATTTACTTCTTCCTCCAATAATTCTAATATTAAATTATGTCATCATCTTTAAGAAAATCCAGTATATTCATATGTATTATACCATTTCGAGAATAATCATAATCATCCATTGTTAAAATATATTTAGGATAATTATCTTTTATCAACTCCAATGAGTTAAATTCCCTTTCTCGTGTCACTTCATCAAGTATGGATTCAGAAACTTGGATATATACTTTTTTTCCACTCCTTTTACAAACAAAATCCACTTCATTTTGATCTATATTCCCAATTGTCATTGAATAACCTCTTCTGAGCAACTCCAGAAAAACAATATTTTCTAATAAAAAACCCCTATCCTTATCTTCATCAACAACCAAGATATTATAGAATCCTACATCCACCACATAATATTTTTCAAGTGTCTTGAGAATTTCTTTCTTTTTAATATTCTCCCTTTTAACCCTGTATAATAAATATGCATTAGAAGCATATAATAAATAATTCATAATTGTATCAGGATGTGAATTACGTCCATCAGATTTCAAATACTTCTTTATAGAATTAATCGAAAAAAGATTTCCAATATTAGATATGACATACTCGACCAGTCGACGATACAAATCTGTTGAAGTAATCTTTTCCAAATCAAATATATCATTTAACATAATTGAATTATAAACATCCCAAAGATAATCTTCCTTCTCATCACCACCATCATATTTCAAATGACCAGGCAAACCCCCATAAATTAAATACTCATTGAACAATTTTAATTCACTGCTTTCATCAACACATAATCCTTTTTCCTGATAATAATCCAAATATTCATTATATGAGAATGGATGTATCCTCACAGTTACATACCTACCCGATAAAACTGTCCTATTAATACCACCCAACAGTCTAGCATAAGAACCCGTAACATATATATCACAGTCAAAATCAACCCTATAAGAATTAATAGCTTCCTCCCAATTACTAACTTTATGTATTTCATCAAAAAACATGTATAATTTACCTTTTTTATTTTCAAAAAAATCATAAACAACAGAATCTAATTCATCATCATTTTTTATCTTCCTATATTTACCTGTTTCTAATGATATATAAATTATATTTTCTTCAGGAATACCATCATTTATTAACTCTTCCATAAATGTTTTAATTAAATGAGTTTTTCCAGACCTCCGAACACCAGTGATTATTTTTACATCATCAGTATTCATTAATTTATATAATTTATTCATATACTTTAAACGCTTAACCATAAAAACAACACCCCTAACAAAAGTACTACTATATATATAATATATAAAAAATAATATATAAATTTATAAGTCACTTAAAAATATAATATAATAAAAAAGTAAAATTGTAAGTGACTTAAAAATAA
>SUTR01000077.1:5980-7998 GCA_015062825.1 Methanosphaera stadtmanae | reverse complement strand
ACCAGAGTATACTGCTGTAATGTTGCCTTGAATATTATCTAATGTAAATGTGTATGGAATGCTTGCTTTACCATCTATGACATTTGCATAGATTACTTTTCCATTTTCATCCTTAATAGTTTTTCCATTTAGTTTAAATGCAACTTTACCACCAGTAACAGGACTGTTGTTAACAGTTGTTATATTTGCAATTATTTGAGTTTCTTGATTTACCGTTGTTTTTATCGGATTAATGATTATGTGAGTGGTTGGTTTGGTAACTTTAAATGTAGTGTTTGCAGTTGACTGACCAAATTCTACTGCTGTAGCAGTTACAGTATAGTTACCTATTTTAGCTGGTGTATATATGTATTCATATATTCCTTCATCATTTGTTGTTGTAGTGAATTCTTCATCGTTGATTTTTATCAATACTTCCACATTTGATAATGGATCTTCTTTTGATTTTTTAACAGTACCTGTAATTGTTGTTGTATCACCAATTCCACAGTCTGTTGCATCAATTGTTATGTTAGCTTTGAATGTTTCAACATCAAAGTAGGATCCTACATAGTTTTTTGCAAGAACATATCTGTCATCACCAGAGTATCTTACTTCATATATGTTATTGTCACATACTTCTGTAGTCTGGTAATTGTATTCATAGTGTCCATCAGCATCTGTTGTATTTGTAAATCTTTCATTGTTAATTATGAAGATAACTTCAGCATCTTCTACTGTTTTATTGTTTTCATCAATCAAAGAACCAGATATTTTAAATACATCAGTTAATTTGACTGCAATTGGTAATTTATCATTTACTAATCGTGTTGCTCTTTTTGCTACATTGAATGTTGTTGATGCATTTTGAACATCATATCTTTTATTATTGTAACTTACTGAAATTTCATAGATTCCAATTGTATCTGGTGTGAAAGTGTATGTGAAGTATCCTTCTTCATTACTGGCTAATGGAATATTTTTACCATTTATTTTTAAAATTAAATCGTCTTCAATACTTGTATCATTTTGTGCAATGTACACCCTACCATTTAATGTAACTTCAGAAAGTACAGTAGTATCATTAACTTTATCTAAATCCACATTTACTATCGGATATGCTACTGTCATAGTTTTGCTAGCTACTTTAACATCTGCATTGTCAAATGTTGCATTAGCTATTATTGGAATGGCTCCGTTTCTTAAAGTTGTATATTCATATGAATATCTACCATTTTCATCTGTTGCTGTGGTGTATTTTTTTCCATCTATTGTAAGAACAATAGGATTGTTTTTCAAACTTTCATTTTGTAATGTGGCATTACCGGATATTGTAATTTCATCATTTATTAATATTTCATCGGGGAAGTTATCGTCAATTGTAACTGTGATGTCAAATGCTTCTGTGGTAAATGTACCTATGTATACTTCTCCTGCTGGCTTGTAAGCATCATTTCCTTCAAATTCAATATGTAGGTTATATGTTGTCAGGCCTTCTGTTGCATTATATGTGATGTTGAATCTTCCTTCACTGTCAGTATATACTGAGTAATCTTCATTATTTATTAGTATTGTTATTTTAGCATTTGCTACAGGTTCACCAAAGATGTCTATTAATGTACCGTTGGTTATTACTTCATTGAAGTATGGTGTAATGTCAGTTATATCAATTTGTTTGTCAACACCCTGTCCAGTTTCAACTGTAAGGTTGGTTCTTCTTGGACCAACTACAACATTGAATGTCATGGTTGCATTTTCTGCTTTATATATTTCCTGATTTTTCACGGATGCATTTACTGTTACTTGCATAACATCTTTGTATTCAACATCATATGTGAATTTACCTTCACTGTCTGTAGTTACAGTAACAACATCATTGATTCCTGTAATATCAAGGTTTACTTCAACATTAGGTACTGATTTATTATGTTGATTTGTAACTTTTCCTGATATTATGGTAGTTTCATTAACTTCAGATAATGGATTATCATCTAAGTTAATAGTTACTTCAAGACCTTCTATATCAAAGCTTCCTGTGT
>SUTR01000077.1:0-5880 GCA_015062825.1 Methanosphaera stadtmanae | reverse complement strand
AGAATGTTATCTTCATCTTTAATGGTTAATGTTGATGAACCATTAATTGGATTTCCATTAAGATCTGTTACATTAATAGGTATGATAGTATTGCCTACTTCTCCATTTACAGTGTCAACTTCTGATATCTTTGTGTCAATTGTAGTTACAAGAATTGTAAATGGTGTTGTACCACGTGCTCCACGAAAACCATCGTCATAATTCCATTCCATATCTAATGTATATTCTCCAGGTTCAAAATCAGGAACAATTACATCAACATAACCATTTTTGGCAGGATTTGGACTTCCTGTACCTGTAAAGAAAATAGTATCATTTAGTTTTACAGTAATATCATATACGTAATTTGTTTTAGAAAGTGAAGTTCCTGGTCCGGCTATGTGTAATGTTATTTTGTCACCTGCTTTTCCACTATTGGGTGTAGCATCAACGGTACCGTCTCTAATAGATTCTTTTAAATTTTTATTCTTCTTAATTAATTCTTTTGTCTCGGAAGTAGTTATATCATAAGTAGTCACTACCTCTTCTTTTATAGTCTTTATTTCTGTATTATCACTTTGTGAAATACTATTAGCATTATCACTAATAGTATTTGTTATTGTATTCCTGGATATGTCATTATTCAGGGTATCATTAATTTCAGTCGCAGCTACCAAGCTGCTTGCCATTAATAATAATATGCTAAATAATAGTAATATCGAAGAATACTTCATTAGTTTATTCATCAATATCATCTTAAATTTTTTTTTATAAATTAAATTATAATGAATTCATTTATTTATTGGAATCAGCTTTTTTGTTATAAATCTATAATTTAAGTTTAAACTATTTAATATCAATTTATTCTTGTTATTTTAGGATTATTTAATGTTTATATTGTTTTTAAGATATTTTTATAATCATCAAAAGAACAGATTCCTAAAAATTGGTTTTATTTTAAAAAAAATAATTATATAAAGTTTATTTGTCTAATTAGTTAATTTATTTATTATTATAATTTTTTTAAAATAATTAAAATGAATTTCATTATTATGTTATATCCCATAAGGGATATTAAATTTGTCATTATATTTCTAACTGGATAATAATCGGAGATACTTTTATGGATGGTTTAACATATGCTCCTTTTTAAGGAAATAGTAATGAAATATTATATGAATATTGATTTATTAAATTAAAAAATCATATGATTATGTAAAATTAAATTAACAATTCATTGATAATGTTAACATTATTGTTTTATTGATTAATGTTATTCTATAATAAAAACAAAAGATTGTTCTCTTAAATATGATACTATTAAAAGAGGTGGTTAATGATGAGGGAATTGAAATAATTTGAAGAAGTGATGATGAAAACGTGGATTTGGGCATTTATGCTCTGATTAGTGCAATATTTGTCAAATGTTATTATATTATTATTTTTTCTCATTCTCATTGTGTGTCTTTTGTTTTTTCGTTTATGTTTATTGATAATTTGTAATGGATTATAATTACTTTTTAGTTATTTTATCATAGTTTAATTAATGAATTATATAAGTTTATATTTTTTCATCTTTTTTCTTTATTTTATTTATTAGTTTTACCTTTTTTTCCTATTTTTTATTATTAATTTAATTATTAATTGCATATCCAAGCATACATTTTTTATAATATTAAAAATAAAGATTATATCATATAATCTTGAAAGTCAAAAAAAAATGATAAAATTATTTCATATATCTTTGGTATGGAAATTTTCATATAATATATATTATAAGATTACATGGAACATTTTTTTCATAGATTTATTATATACAAGTTATATTTTATAAATTAAGGAAGTAGAAGACAATATAATAATTATCTTTTTTTTCTTTAAACTTTAATCAAGGTTAAATAATCAAATAAAAAGGTAATAATATGATATACTTAAATGAAGATTTGTGTAAAGGATGCTATTTATGTATGGAGATGTGTCCACGTAAAGTCTACACACCTTCTGAAAATTTAAATCATAAAGGAATTCGTGTACCTGTATTTGATGCTGAAAAATGTATTAAATGTCAGATGTGTACACTGATGTGTCCTGATCAAGCAATTTTAATAGAGGATGATTAATATGGATGCTAAAGAATTATTTGTACAGGGTAATGAAGCATGTGCATTAGGAGCACTTGCAGCTGGATGTAGATTTTTTGCAGGTTATCCTATTACTCCATCAACTGAAATTGCAGAAGTGATGAGTAGAAAACTACCAACTGTAGGAGGACATTTTGTTCAGATGGAAGATGAAATATCTGCTATAGGTGCTATTATTGGTGCTTCATGGGGAGGTCAGAAAGTAGTAACTGCAACAAGTGGTCCTGGTATTTCTTTAATGCAAGAAAACATTGGATATGCAGTAATTACAGAAACACCAATAGTGCTTATTAACATGCAAAGAGGTTCACCTTCTACAGGACAGCCGACACGTTCTGCTCAGGCTGATATGATGCAGGTTAAATGGGGGTCACATGGAGATTATGAAACCATTGCACTTGCACCATCTTCTGTACAGGAATGTTTTGACTATACCATAAAAGCATTCAACCTAGCAGAAGAATATCGTTGTCCAGTATTTGTCATGGCTGATGAAATAGTAGGTCATATGAGAGAAAAAATCACAATACCTGAAAAGATTGAAATTACACCAAGACAAATGCCAGAAAAAACTGATAACTACCTGCCATTTGATGCACAAGATGATTCAACAACACCAATGCCATCATTTGCATCAGGATTTGATATTCACGTAACAGGTCTTACCCATGATGAAAGAGGATATCCTAGTACCGATGATCCTGAAGTACATTCAAAACTTGTCACTCGATTATGTAACAAGATTACCTCAAAACGTAATGACATGGCTTTAATCGAAACCGAATTTATGGATGATGCTGAAATAGCTATAATTTCCTATGGTATACCTTCAAGATCTGCATTAACTGCTGTTAAAAAAGCACGAGCTGAAGGATTAAAAGTTGGATATATAAAACTTGGAGTAGTATGGCCATTTCCTGAAGAAACATTACTTGACTTAACAAGTAATGTCAAAAAGATTATAGTACCTGAACTAAATCTTGGACAGGTTTACTTAGAAGTAGACAGAGTACTTGGTAAAAATGCTGAAGTAGAATTAGTATCTAAAATTGGAGGAGCACTAATAACTCCTGATGAAATACTAGAAAAAATCATGGGGGACGATTAAAATGGATATTCAAGAACATCCTCATAAATTTATCAAATATTTAAGGCCAGAAAGACTACCTCATTTGTTCTGTCCAGGATGTGGTAATGGTATAGTGATGAATGCAATGTTTAATGGTATTGAAATGTCAGATAAATCATTTGATAATATTAGTATGGTATCTGGTATTGGTTGTTCATCAAGAATACCTGGATATGTAAAATGTGATTCATTACATACAACTCATGGAAGAGCAATAGCATTTGCAACAGGACTTAAAATTTCCAATTCCAAACAAGATGTAATAGTTGTAACTGGTGATGGTGATGCAACATCAATAGGTGGAAATCATCTGATACATGCTGCAAGACGTAACATAGACTTAACTGTCATATGTGTAAACAATGACATCTATGGTATGACTGGAGGACAGATAAGTCCAACAAGTCCACAGGGCAGTTATGCAACAACTGCACCTTACGGATCAAATGACAAACCGTTTAATATTGCAGAAGTAGCAAAAGCAGCTGGAGCAACATATGTAGCAAAATACACTACAGCTCAGCCAGTACAGGTATCCATGGCAATTAAGGATGGATTACAAAATAAGGGATTTTCTCTTATAGAAGTAATAGCACAATGTCCAACATATTATGGTCGTAAAAATAAACTCAAAACTCCAAAATCCATGATTGAATGGTTCCAAGAAAATACTATTACAATCCAACAAGCCGAACAGATGGATGAAGAAGAATTAGCCGGAAAAATCATCACAGGTGTATATGTAAACAAACCTAGAAAAGAATTCATAGAAGGTCTTGATGATTTAATTGCAGAACATTCTGATATCACACCGGAAGAAAATATAAACAAAGCTTATATGGGTGAATAATATGAGGAAAGAGTTACGAATTGGTGGATTCGGTGGTCAAGGAGTATTAATGTGTGGTATTATTATAGCAAAAGCCGCATCATTATATGATAATATGTTTGCAGTTCAAACCCAATCATATGGTCCAGAAGCTAGAGGTGGTGCATCACGTACTGAAATAGTCATAAGTGATGAAACAGTAGATTATCCAAAAGTTGAGCATCCTGAAATATTTGTAGCAATGAGTCATGAAGCATTAATCAAATATATTGATGATATAAGTCAAGGAGCATTACTATTGGTTGATCCTGATTTAGTATATCTAGATGAAATACAGGACATTATTGATGATAAAAAATTAACCTGCTATACATCTGATGCAACAAGACAAGCACAAGATGAAATAGGACTTAAAATAGTTGCAAACATCGTAATGTTAGGTTCATTTGTCAAAGCAACAGGTTTAATCTCCGAAGAATCTGCACGTAAAGCTATATTAGATAGTGTACCAAAAGGTACGGAAGATATGAATATAAAAGCATTTGAACAAGGAATGAAAATAGTTGAAAAAATAAATTAAAGGTGTAAATAATATGAATATACATGAATACATGGCAAAAAATATCTTCAGAACATGTAATATAAAAGTACCAGAAAGTTACTTAGCAAGATCTCCTGAAGAAGCATATGAAAGAGCACAACTAATTGGAAAACCAGTAGTAGTAAAATCACAAGTTTTATCTGGTGGACGTGGAAAAGCAGGGGGAATCCTATTTGCAGATACTCCTGAAGAAGCTAAAGAAAAAACAGCAGAATTATTCACTAAAACCATTAAGGAAGAAAAAGTAACAAAAGTACTCATTGAAGAGAAAGTTGAAGATCCAATCAGTGAATATTATATTACAATAATTCTCGATCGTGATGCAAAAAAACCATTGATAATGGCAAGTACTGCTGGTGGAATGGATATTGAACAAGTAGCAAAAGAATCACCTGAAAAAATAGTTAAAAAATATATTGAACCATTAGAAGAATTCATGCCATATCAAGCAAGAAACATAGCATTTGAAATGGGCGTAGATACCACAGAAATATCTGCAATAGGAAATATTATCTGGAAATTATATCAAGCATACCAAGAATATGATGCAACAGTTGCAGAAATAAACCCATTAATTAAAACTAAAACTGGATTTATAGCAGCAGATGCAAAAATGGCTATAGATGATGATTCAGTATTTAGACATTCCAAACTTAAAGAAATGGATGAATATAAAAATAGTGAATTTGCATATGTACCTCTTGATGGAAATATAGCAGTAATAGGTAATGGTGCAGGATTGACCTTAACTGGAATGGATTTAATCAAACATTATGGTGCAAAACCAGCAACATTCCTTGATGTAGGTGGAGGAGCATCTGAAGAGATTATTACTAAAGCAATAGATTTAGTTCTTAGGAATCCTAATGTTCAAGTAATATGGTTGAATGTACTTGGAGGAATTACACGTGCTGATGATGTTGCAAATGCAATAGTAAATGTTTCCAAGGAATATGGACATAAAGTACCTATTGTTATAAGACTTACCGGTACCAATGAAGAAGAAGGACAAAGAATATTAAAAGAACATGGAATTTCATTTGAAACATCAATGGAAAAAGCTGCACAAAAAGCTGTTTCATTAATTAATTCCTAAACTTTTTCTTATATTATTTTTTTTACTTATTTTATTTATTTTAATTTCTTATTTTTCTACTATTATTAATATTATATGAAATAATAACTTATTCTTGTATAAGAT
>SUTR01000076.1 GCA_015062825.1 Methanosphaera stadtmanae | reverse complement strand
GATATATGTATTAACATAAAGTATTTATTATACTATTAACATAGTATTAAATAACTAATTTTTAACATACTTAAAACTGTGAGCGAATGAGTATCACTCATTAAGGAGTTTTAAATTAGAATATTTTTTATTATATAAATTATATTTAATTAGAATGGTCATTTAATCAGACAACAAGCGTCTATATACTTTCTAACAATATATGTCTATTTATTATATAAAAATATGATAAAATTGTACTTTATTTAGGGAATATTTGGATTCTTGAAATGGATGGTTAAAAAACCAGATGATAATTGGAGGAAATTAAATGGCAAATTCAGTATATGTAAAATTTGAAGTACCAAAAGAAATAGCTGATAAAGTTTATGAAGCTTTAGAAGTAGCAAGAGATACAGGTAAAATAGGAAAAGGAACTAACGAAGTAACTAAAAACATTGAAAGAAACAATGTTGCTTTAGCAGTAATCGCTGAAGATATTGAACCAGCTGAAATCGTTGCACACTTACCTATTTTAGCAGAAGAAAAAGAAATTCCTTACGTATATCTTCCAACCAAAGAAGAATTAGGAGAAGCTGCTGGACTTAAAGTAGGTACCGCATCTGCAGCAATCATTGATGCTGGAGAAGGTCAAGAACTTGTTGACGAAATTGTTGAAAAAGTTGCAGAACTCAAAAACTAATCATGATTGGATCTTATTAGGAATAATATAAATGTATCTTACATTGAAGTAAATGATAATTTTACAATATTTAAAATAAAAGATATTCTATCACGCTATAAAGGGAATATTTTTACTTAATATAAAGGAAAAATGTAATTCTTTCTTTAAATTTTTTTAAATATTAAATTAAACACTTCAGTATTATATGTTTAATTTGACCAATCAATTTTTATAAGGTGATTATATGGAAGACGGTACTCCAGCAGAAGTTATTGAAGTTTTAAAAAGAACAGGAATGACTGGAGAAGTAATGCAAGTAAAATGCAGAATACTTGATGGAAGAGATAAAGGAAGAATTCTTACTAGAAACGTTATGGGCGCTATAAAAGAAGGCGACATTTTAATGTTACTAGATACAATAAGAGAAGCTAAAGAAATTAGAACTCCATAATTATGGTGTTTACTAATAAATCTTTTTTATTGTTCAAAGATTATTCTTTATATACATAACAGGAGTTTAAAAATGAGAACATGTTCATTCTGTGGAGAAGAAATACCAGAAGGTACAGGTAAAATGTACGTTCGTAGAGATGGATCTATTTATTTCTTCTGTAGTAGTAAATGTGAAAAAAATAATAAACTTGGAAGAATACCAAGAAAAGTTAAGTGGGTTAAACAATGAGACAAAGAACATTCACAATGTTAAAACCTGATGCAGTCAAAAGAAGACTTACAGGTAAAATTCTTACAAGATTTGAAGAACGTGGATTAAAAGTAATTGCTGCAAAAACTCTTATGATTTCAGAAGATCTTGCAAAAGAACACTATGGCGAACATAGTGACAAACCATTCTTTGCTGATTTAGTATCATATATTACTTCTGGACCTGTATTTGCTATGGTCTTAGAAGGGGATGATGTAATAGCACAAGTAAGACAAATGGTTGGTGCAACAAATCCAAAAGAAGCAGCTGTAGGTACAATACGTGGAGACTTTGCAATAGACTTAGGACGTAATGTAGTACATGCTTCAGACTCTGAACAATCAGCAGAAAGAGAAATTAATTTATTCTTTGATGAATCAGAATTCTGTGATTACACATTACCTGATGAAGACATAATTTATGAAGAGCCATAAGGAATATTAATTTCTTACAAATTGCTCTTTTTGCAATTACAAAGAACTTATATAAGCAAATCAAAGTTATTACTAGTAATTCATCAAGAACCCAAAAAATTATATTTATTTTAATTTGTGCACAAAAGAAAAATAAAAAAAAAATAACATCTAAAAAATTTACTAGTTTATAGTTTTGTAAGGCTTTATTCAAAGCGATATGTTCTAAGACAATTAATATGTCATTTTTTTCAGGGACAATCTTATAATGATTAATTAACAGTCACACACTATATAAAAACTTAAAAACGATAGAACTTTGAATATATTTAACCCGTTTAATAGGATATGAACACTAATTATATGCTAATTGGCATATGATTTAGATAAATATTATAATGTTTTTTAAGGAGATAGAAAAATGAAGACCAGGTCCCCAATAGTATCGGTTCTAGGTCACGTAGATCATGGAAAGACTACTCTTTTGGATAATATAAGAGGTAGTACTATTGCATCAAAAGAAGCTGGTGGAATAACCCAACATATTGGTGCAACAGAAATTCCAATGGAAGTTATCTCATCCATATGTGGTGACTATCTGAAAAAAATGAATATTCAAGAGCAACTACCCGGATTATTTTTTATTGATACTCCAGGTCATGAAGCATTCACTACACTTCGTAAACGTGGTGGATCACTTGCTGACTTGGCAATACTTATATTGGATGTTAATGAAGGATTTAAACCTCAAACATTTGAAGCATTAAGTATTCTTAAATCATCAAAAACACCGTTTGTAGTTGCTGCAAATAAGATAGATAAAGTTCCAGGATGGAATTCGACAGAAAATGCTTCATTTGCACAATCTGTTCAGAATCAGCATAAAAATGTTGTATTCGATTTAGATCAAAGAATTTATGAAATTGTAGGAGAATTACATAAACAGGGATTTGAATCAGAACGATTTGATAGAATAAGTAATTTTGCAAGTCAAATTACAATAGTACCTATCAGTGCTCAAACTGGTGAAGGAATACCTGAATTGTTGACAATGCTACTTGGATTAGCATTCCAATATCTTAGCGAACAACTTCAAATAGAAGCTGACTCTCCAGCATCTGGAACGGTGCTTGAAGTAAAAGAAGAAAAAGGTTTAGGATTGACAATTGACACAATATTATATGATGGTGTATTAAACAAGAATGATCGTATAATGTTGTTAACAAAGGATAATAAGGTCATATCTACTAAGATACGTTCATTATTAAAGCCAAAACCTTTGGAAGAAATAAGAGAATCAAAAACTATGTTTGAAGATACAGATTTGATTGTAGCAGCAGCAGGTGTAAAAATAGTAGCACCACATGTAGATGATGTAATATCAGGTTCTCCACTTAGAGTAGCAAATGATGATAGTCTTAGAATAGAGGATGAATTATTGTCTGAAGTGGATAATATTCGTATACAAACAAACGATCTTGGTATAATTGTAAAGGCAGACACTCTCGGTTCCTTGGAGGCCCTTGTAAACATCCTTTCAAAAATGGATGTTCCAATAAAATCTGCAGAAATTGGTGATGTATCCCGACGTGATATAATCAATGCATCAATAATGAATGAAGAAGATGAAAAATTAGGTGTAATTATAGCATTTAATGTAAATCTCCTACCATCAGCAGAGGAAGAGTTACAAGGACAAGATATTAAGATATTCCATGATAAGGTAATATATCAATTAACCGAAGATTATCATGAATGGCTAAATACAGCACAAGAACGTAAGAAGAAAGCAAGACTTGAAGCAATTACACGTCCTGCTAAAATAAGAATAATGCCTAAACTAGTATTTAGGAAGAGTAAGCCAGCAATCTGTGGTATTGAAGTAATGAGTGGTATCATAGAAAAAGGTGTGACTCTAATAAGAGATGATGGGCATATTGTTGGAACTGTTGATAGTATGGAAGACAAAGGAGAAAATCTTCCAAAAGTTTCCCGTGGTTCACAAGTAGCAATGGCTATAGGTGATGCAGTATTTGAGAAAGACTTTGAAGAAGGGGATGTTCTCTATGTGGACATGACCGAAAGTAACTTTCTTCAACTTAAGGATGAGTTTGAAAACAAATTCCTTGATGATGAACTAATGACCATGGATGAAATTCAACAGATAAAGCAACAAACAGAAGATCAAATGTGGGGAGTTGTCAACACAGACTGGAGTCAACTGGACACATTAGATGATGATGAATTTGAAGATTTCTATGAGTAACATTAGAAATCTTTTATTTATACTAACTTAACTTGGAATAAGCTAGTAGAAAAAAACTACTAAAAAAATAGAATTAAATAAAAAAAATAAACGGAGGCATATAATGGTATACAAAGTAGTAGTATCAGATGCAGATGTAACATACCAATTAGAATTAGATGATAAAGATGCTAAAATAGTTAACGGACTTAAAATTGGCGATGAATTCAACGGTGGAGTTTTAGGCCTTAAAGGATACAAACTAAAAATCACTGGTGGAAGTGACAAAAACGGTTTCCCAATGAAACCTGATGTAGATGGTACACGCCGTTTCAAAAGTTTAGTAAATGGTGGAATAGGATTTAAACCAAAAACAGCTGGACTAAGAAGAAGAAAAACTGTACGTGGAAACACAATTGCTGATGATATCTCACAAATTAATGTAAAAGTTTCAGAAAGAGGAGAAAAAACACTAACTGAAATTTTCGCAGAACCTGAAGAAGAAGAACAAGAAGAATAGATTACTTTATTTTTCAAAAATTAAATAATCTATCATGGAGGTGTAACTAAAATGAAAGTACAATCCGAAGTAAACATTGGATTAGTAGGTCATGTGGATCATGGTAAAACCACATTAACAAAGGCTTTATCAGGAATATGGACAGACACTCATAGTGAAGAAGCAAAAAGAGGTATATCTATTAGGTTAGGTTATGCTGATATAACATTTAGAATGTGTCCTGAATGTGAAGCACCTCAATGTTACACTACAACTGAAACTTGTGAACACTGCGGTTCTAAAACAGAGGTACTTAGAAAAGTATCATTTGTAGACAGTCCAGGTCACGAAACCTTAATGGCAACAATGTTATCTGGAGCTGCTATAATGGACGGTGCAATATTAGTTATTGGAGCTAATGAACCATGTCCACAGCCACAAACCAAGGAACATTTAATGGCATTGGATGTTATTGGAGTGCAAAATGTTATAGTAGTACAAAACAAGGTTGATACAGTACCACGTGAAAGAGCAATTGAAAACTATCATGAAATCAAAGAATTTGTAAAAGGAACATGTGCTGAAGGTGTACCTATAATACCAATATCTGCTCAGCAAGGTGCAAATATTGATATATTAATTCAAACTATTCAGAAATATATAAAAACCCCTAGAAGATCTGTACGTAAAAATCCAAAATTATTCGTAGCAAGATCATTTGATATCAACAAGCCAGGAACATCACCTAAAAAGATTAAAGGTGGAATTATTGGCGGATCACTTGTTCAAGGTAAATTTAAGCTAGGTGATGAAATCGAGATAAAACCAGGAATACAAGTAAAACGTAAGGGTAAATCTGAATGGGTAAGTCTCACATCAACAATCACAGGCCTAGAAGCTGCTGATGAATTTGTTGATGATGTAGGTCCTGGAGGATTAATAGGTATAGCATTATTATTAGATCCATCACTTACAAAAGCGGATTCATTATCAGGTTCCATAGCAGGAAAACCTGGAACATTACCACCAACAATACAAGAATTTACTATGAAAACAAATCTATTAGAACGTGTTGTTGGAACTAAAAATGAAACAGATGTAGAACCAATACATTCATCAGAAAACTTAATGATAAACGTTGGAACAACTACTACAGTAGGTCTTGTCACCAGTGCAAGAAATGATGAAGTAGATGTAAAACTAAAACTTCCAGTATGTGCAGAAGACGGACAACGTGTTGCATTAAGTCGAAGAGTCGGTGCAAGATGGAGGCTAATAGGTTATGGAATCATCAAAGCATAAAGCGGTTGTAGATACAAATTTTTGATGATGATGATTCAACAAGATGTAGATGTAGTACAACAATTAACTAATCTACTACCATCATATTATGAAATAATTGTACCATCAATAATATTGGATGAACTGGATATATTAAAAAGAAAAGTTAAAGGCAAAGATAAGATTGCAGCAAATATTGCAAAACAAATTGCCATGAAAGAACCATTCAAGGTATATGATATCAAGAAGACAAAGCATGTTGATGATATACTCATAGACTTATGTACTCAAGATGATATTTTGTGTACTAATGATAAGAATCTTAGACAAAAGGCTCGTCAGAATCATATAACTGTTATATATCTAAGACAGCACAGATATTTGGAAGTTGATGGATACATAAAAAGATAATATGAAAATTATTTTCTAAGAATATATGAGATAAATGGAGGAAAATACATGAATCTTTGGAAAGATATAGAAGCAGGATCAGATGTACCTAATGAAATTACAGTCGTAGTAGAAATTCCAACAGGATCAAGAAATAAATACGAATATGATAAAGACAAAGAAGCATTTGCTTTAGATAGAGTATTATTTTCACCATTCCACTATCCGGCTGAATATGGATTCATGCCAAAATCATTATGGGACGATGGAGATCCTTTTGATGTACTAGTAATAATGGATCAACCAACATTTCCTGGATGTATCATTGACGCAAGACCAATTGGTATTATGAGAATGATAGATCAAGGAGATAGTGACGATAAATTACTTGCAGTACCTACAGAAGATCCAAGATTTGCAGATATCACAGACATATCCCAATTACCAGAACACTACTTAAAAGAAATTGAACACTTCTTTAGTCAATATAAAGCATTAGAAGGAAAAACAGTAGAGATAAATGGATGGGAAGATAATCAAGCTGCAAAAGAAGCAGTACTTCATGCAATCGAACTCTATAAAGAAAAATATGAATAATCCTTGTGGGGTATAAAAGGTGTATGAATTAACAACTATCGAAGATACTGTGAGAATACCACCACGTGACTTTGATAAACCACTTGAAGAAACAGCAGCTGAAATACTAAATAAGAAATATGTTGGTAAACTAGATAAAAAACTAGGTATATTAATCATGGTTACTAAAATACTTGATCATAATGTAGGTCAAGTGGTAATTGGTGATGGATCAGCATTTTATCATGTAAAATTTGAGGCATTATTCTTCAAACCAGCATTACATGAAGTTGTAGATGGTGAAGTAATAGAAATAATAGAATTTGGAGCATTTGTAAGAATCGGACCAATAGATGGTTTAGTACACGTTTCACAAATCACTGATGACTTCATTTCATATGATGAAAAACGTGGAGCATTAGTTGCAAAAGAATCTCCAAAATCATTAGATCAGACAGATTTTGTACGTGCTAGAATAGTAGCAGTAAGTATGAAAGGAAACTCTACAAAAGAAAGTAAAATTGGTCTAACCATGAGACAACCAGGACTTGGACGTTTCGAATGGATAGAAGAAGAAAAGCTTAAAAATAAAAAATAAGTATGGACAAGTTTTATAGGAGAATAAACTAATGGCGTCAGAAAAAGCATGTCCAAGATGTTGCTTAATAACATCCGATGACACCTGCTCATTATGTGGAGGTAAAACATCAGAAAATTGGACAGGATTAATAGTAGTGACAGATCCTGATAATTCTGAATTAGCTAAGGAATTAAATATCACCGTACCAGGAAGATATGCCCTTAAAGTCAGAGAATAACAGGGGATTTAAACGTGCTAAGAGTACCAAAATCTTTAAGAAAAGATTTAAAAAAACCATTAGGTCAATTATATGATTCAATTGATCAAATTACAGAAACACTACAAAAACAATTGTCTGATGATAAACTATTAATTGGTATAGGTGATGTAACAACTAGAAAACTAGTTGAAATGAATTTAACACCACAAATATGTATGGTGGATAATCTCATTGAACGCAGACCTGTACAACATAACTTAGATCATACAGAAAATATAAAAAAAGTAAGCAATCCTCCGGGAACATTAACTGAAGGATTAATACAACTAATAATAGAATCATTAGAAACATCAACACAATCAAATCAGATAATAATCGAAGTTGATGGAGAAGAAGATTTAGCAGTACTGCCTGCAATACTAAATGCACCAATGGATACAATCATATTATATGGTCAACCCCATGAAGGTATAGTATTAGTAAAGGTAGAAGAAGCCTATGATATGGCATTAAATTATTATAATCAATTAATACAGGAATAATGATAATATGGATATTACAATATTAGAAAAGAAAGAAAACCCATTATTAAATAGGACTGAAATCACATTTGAATGTGATTATCAAACTGAAGGAACACCAAAAATTATTGATGTTAAACACAAACTTGTAGCATTAGAAGATGCATCCAAAGAACTCCTCGTGGTGGACTCAATGAAGCCTAGTTATGGAGAAGCTAAAGCTGTAGGTTTAGCAAAAATATATAATTCTATAGAAGACTTAAACAAAATCGAAACAGATTCAGTAAAAAATAAAAATGAAGAACCTGAAGAAGAAGCTCCTGCAGAGGAAGAAGCTCCTGAAGAAGAAGCTGAAGCTGAAGAATAAATTTTTAATAAAAACTTAGGGGAAATTGTAAATGTCTAAAAAATATGAATTATATGAAGTAAAAGATGGAAAAATCGAAAGAAAAAATCCAGTATGTGAAAGATGTGGACATGGAATATTCATGGCAGACCATGGAGACAGATACGCATGTGGTCGTTGTGGATTCACACAATGGAAAAATGAATAAGTAATCAGACTTTCAAACAACAAAACACAATCTAAAAATACATTCATAACCTCCCAAACTTTTAACTTTTTT
>SUTR01000075.1 GCA_015062825.1 Methanosphaera stadtmanae | reverse complement strand
TCACTTGCAACAAGTGCAACATTATCAGGATTTGCTTCAACCTGTTTTTCAAAACGTTCATGAATAATAGGAATTTCCACAGGAGTAAATACAGGTAACTCATAATTTTTAGTTAATTCAATTTCATTAATTGATACTAGATCAATATCCGTTTCAATAAATTGATTTATAGTTCTTAAAACACTGTTTAAGAATGTTTTAATATATTTTTCTGTATATAATTGGTCATTGTATAATATGAATAATTCAATATTGTCTTCTGATTCATTTATATCAAAAGTTATTTTATAATTCGTTTCAACTGTTTCTAAACGTTTTGGTTGATATTCTTTGTTGTTTATTGTGATAATACTTTCATCAAAATTATTGTAAGTATACATGAATTCAGGTTTTAATTGGAATTTTTCAGAAATTTTTGTATAAGGATAATTCAAATGTTTAAGGGTTTCTTTCCATATTTTATCTGTTTGATTTAATAATTGTCGTATAGTTATATTCCTGTCTTCGTTAATAGATACTATAGGAACTGTTTTGACTAAGAAGGATTGTGTGTTGAAATAATTTGAGTTTGACCTACCATTAAATATGCTGGTTATCAATGTTTTGTCTGAAAATGTATATTTATTCAAGTTCAATATTGTACTTGCCATAAATAAGACATTAGGACTTATTCGTTCATTAGCACAGAATTTTCTGATTAAATGTGGGTTGATATTTTTAGATATTGATTTTAATTTTCCATCATCCGGATTTCCATTTAAATTAGGTGTTAAAACTGTGGAATCAACTTCTTGAGTTAATAGATTATGATAATATTTTTCACAAGCAAAGTATTCTTCACTATTTTCATTTTCTTTTTCAATTAATGCATTAATATATCCATCAATAGTTTCTTTTTCTATATCTTTACCTTCATAAGAATCAGAAAAGCTTTTGAATAATATGTTTAATGATGCTCCATCAGTTATTATATGATGTATGTCAAAGAATAATATTACTTCATCATCAGTTTTATATATTTTGGCTCGGAATAATTGTCCATCTAATAAATCAAATTTTTTGAAATTAAGTTTATATACTTCTTCATCACTAATATTAGGTACTTCAACGATTGGAATGTCATTTAATGCAATTGAATCATCACGTTTATGCATTAAATTGTCACCATGCATAACAATTCTAGTTTTTAGATATGGATATATGTCACATGTATTAATAATTGCTTCCCTTAGTTTTTCTGCATCGATTGAATTATCAAATCTTATAAGACATGGAAGATTATATTGTGGCTGTTCTGGATTTTGTGCACATTCATAATAAATACCTAATTGGTTTGCTGTTAATGGGATATATGTGGAATTATTTGCAATTTCAATAATTCTTTCTAGTTTTTCTGATCTTTTTTGTGAATTATCTATTTGATTTGCTATATTTCTTATTGTTGGATTATCAATTAGTTTTGATATGTTTAGATTAACACCTGTGTCTTCAAAAATTACTGCATTCAATTTCATTAATGTTAATGATGTAAATCCGGCAGCATATAAATCATCAGTTACACCAAATTCATTGCTTTCAGATACATTTGCTGCAAGATTAAATAATTTTTTCTCAGTTTCTGTTTCTGGTGCAATTAACTCTAAATCAAGAATTGGTTTTGGAAGATTTCTATGTAATATTTTTCCATTAGGTGTTTTTGGCATTTCATCTAACTGCATAAATACTGTTGGAACCATATATGGTGTTAATCTTTCTTGTAAGTATTTCTTTAATTCATTAACTTCTATGTTTTCATTTGCAGTGTAATATGCACATAAATGATCATTATTATTAATCTTTTTAACTAGAACTGCTGTTTCATTTATATTAGGGAATTTTATGATGTTTGATTCTATTTCACCTATCTCTATTCTTAGTCCTCTTAGTTTAATTTGATTGTCTATTCTTCCTTTTGAAATTAATTTACCTTCAGAATTTCTTATTCCAAAATCCCCTGTTTTATAAAAGGGTATGTTATTTATGGTGATGAATGATTCTTGACTTTTGGTATCTAAATTATAGTATCCTTGTGAAACGCCGTAACCACCAATGTAAATTTCACCCATTACTCCGGGAGGTAATATATTTCCATCATTATCTCTTATTTCAGATACTGTGTTAAAAGGAGAAGTACCAATTGTTAATTCTTTATTTATGTCTGTGACTTTTTCAAGAGTTCCAATTCCCGTTACTTCTGTACATCCATATGCAATATAAATTTCAATTTCTTTATTGTTAGTTTGGAGCATACTTAAAACGTCTTTTGTAACTAGTTCTCCTCCCATACAAATTTTGTTTATGGTTGAAAATTCTTTTTTGAATGGCTCATATTCCATGTATTGCTTTATTCGTGATGGTGTTGTAAAGGTTAATGCATCTGGTTTTTCTTTTTGTATTAATTGGACTAATGATTCTATATTTTTTACTTCCTCATCATTTGCAAATAGTAATGTATTTCCAAATGTTAAACTCATAAAATCAGATAGGAAAGCTACAAAGGATACTGTTACAAGTCCCAGATTTTTATTAATTCTTGAAAAAACATTAGAAATAATGTTATTTTTATTTTCAGTATATCCACTTGTAACATTTCTATGACTTCCCATTACTCCTTTAGGTTTACCTGTAGAACCTGAAGTGTAAAGAATATATGCTAAGTCATCAGGAGACATGCTTATATTTGGATTTTCAGTATTTTTTTCTTTAAGTAACTCATTTACGTTCATTGAATTTTCAAAGTCATCGTTTTCTGAAAGAATGTAGTCAGCTTGACTGTTTTGATACATATAATATATTCTTTCTTTTGGAAATGCCATATCAATAGGAATATAAGCACAGCCTGCTTTTAAAACACCTAAAATTGAAGCAATTAAGTCCGAAGTTCTATGGAACATTATTAAAATATTACTTTTAGGTTTCACACCTCTTTTAATAAGAGCATTTGCTATTTTATTAGCTTTTTTGTTAAGTTCATCATATGTTAATTGTTTACCGTTTGAGATAAGTGCAATATGGTCCGGATTTTTTTCCACTTGTTTTTCAAAAAGTTTATGGATGAAAGGTGTTTCTATTTCATTGAATTTGAATTCTTCATCTTCTTCTACAAGACAAATCTCGAATAATTTTGAGTTGGAAATATTGATTGATAAAAATTGGTGAATAATTTCCTTAATACTTCTTAGAAATAGATTAATATATTCTCTTGAATATAATTGATTGTTATATGAAGCAGATATTATGAATATATCCTGATTTTCAGATATATTTATGTAAAAATCATAATCATAATTATTTGAACTTATATCCAAGTCTTTATTGAATGAATAGTATATTCCTGATTTTAAATCATATTCTTTAATCAAATTATCAATTGAAAAATTAGCATATTTTAAATTTTCTTCATAATCCTTTTGAATTTGTAACAGATAATCTTCAATAGATATTTCTCTATTTTCAAAATTAGTTGTAAAAATAGTATTATTTTCATGAAAAATAAGATTTTTATTAGAAAAATTAAATTTATTTAATGTTAAACATACGCTTCCCAAAAAAAGAACGTTTTCACTAATTGAATTTTTTGAACAAAAATCTTTCAGTACATCATTCTGAATAATTAATTTTTCATCATCTAATTCAAATGTTTCTACTCCACCTAAATTAGGATTTAATACTGTACTTTCATCAAAATCCTTAATAAGTTCTAAAAAGTATTTAATGTAATTGATATTCTTATTAATCATATTATTTCATCCATATTTTATATTATTACTATTTATATATTTTATAAAATAAAAGATTTTCTTTATAATAAAATTAAAAATTACTCATTAATCATATGGATACTTCGAATGTTTTTCAAAAAGTTTTGGGAGAGTATTTATAATATGATAACTTGGATTTTAACTGAGGGGAATAAGTATTGTTGATGTTCTTTTGTGAAATTACCATGATAAAAGATGAAGAAAATTACACATACATATGCCAAGAAAACAAAATACTACCTGTTAAACAAGTTTACCCTTGAAAATACACTGATAGAAAACTTTATTACACTAGTGAATGTATCAAATACCCCTCCAAAAAGATCTGCTTAACCAAAGATGACTAGTAAAGTAATAAGATATTATGCAAGTGATGCCAAAGAATTACTAACCCATAAATTCAAAACACCAATGGACAAGCACAATACTAGAAACGAATGGAAATGGTCGAACCATGATTCGTATACAACAAATACACACTAAAATAAGATAATACCACTTACTAGTACTAAACAACACAAAAAATACAACAAACATTCATGGCCACAGCACATAAACATAGTAAAAATACACAACATAGAACAAAAAGAACTAACAAAGAATAAACGGACTAAATCTAAATTAAAAAAAATAGAATATAAAATTAAAATTGAAATAAAGAAAACATAACAATTATCCTAAAACACAATAATTGTCGCACATTCTCGTTTCTGTTTAAAAAAAAAGGATGTTAGGATAAACGAGTATTTTATCCCAATACATCATTTTTATGTTAATAAGCCTTGTTATTATATTTATCTTAAATTAGGGAATTTTTTAATTCTGTATAGTGCCATAGGGCATGCTAAAATGAAGCATGCTGCTGATGAAAGAATTATTAAAATTGCTAATCCTGAATCAAGGAATAATCCACCAATGAATATACCAACTGCCCTGTTCATATTGTTAATGAATAAGTATGAACCGTTTGCAAATTCTTGAGCTTCTCGTATAGATGAACTGAGCCAGAATTGTGAAATGGTATGCATTGAACCATCCAACAGACCGAAAAATATTAGTAATACGAATACATGTCCTGGTAAATCGATTGCAAATCCCAATAAAAGGACAACGATTGCAAATACAATCGGATAGATAACAATTGGAAGATTGTTTTTCTTGTTGATGAAGTATCCGAAAAGACTTGTACCGAATACAGATGCTATTCCGTTTGCGAATAGGAATGTTGAAATGGAATCAACAGGAACTTTCGTGAATACTGCCAATACTGTGGAGAAATAATTATATATCATACTTATTGCTATACCTATCAGTATTGTAAAGATTACGGATACTATGAAACGTTTTTCTTTTGCAAAAGTAAAATTTTCAATGGCATTACTTGGATGACCTTCCATTCTAGGGAATAATAAGTATATTCCAATTAAAGCCAAAACGTTAACACCGAAAATCCATGCATTTACAAAAGGATATCCATATGTTACACCAATCTGAGTGGATATTGATAATCCTAATATGGATCCTGCAGACACTCCTAAAACAACTCTGCTTACGTGGTCTGGATCCAATTCGCCCATTATTGTTAAGGCTATACTTATTGCTGATGAATAGAAGAATGCTGGAATCAGCCTAATAAACAGTGCAAGATAAAAATTATTTATGAAGATTTGCAAGAAACTGCTTAATATGAAAACTGATATGCTGATAATGAAAAATTTCTTCCGTTCATACTTAGAAAAGTATGGTGGTAAAATTAAACCAGTTACACTTAATATTAGTGCAAATAAAGCAACAAATAGTCCTGCCATGGTGAGCGGAACGTTAAAATGATATGCTATTAGGGGTATTACACCACCTATACTTAAAAAGGTTGACAGTGAAAAGGCCATTAAAAATAATCCCAAGGTTATTTTTTTAGTCATATCATCACCTTCATTATATAAGATTGAATATATTATTTATTTTTATTAATATTTATAAACTCTGTTTATTTTTATGTAATAATATTTTAGATTGTCCCATAAGGCTTATTTTAAAAATATAGTACTCGAAAATAAATAATAAAATGAGTGCTCTTAAAGCTTATTTTTATGATTAATGATATGTATATATCATCATATTTTTTTAAGTACAAAAAATTAGATGTTAATTTATGAAAATAAGGTCAATTTTAACCCTAAATTATAAATACTTTGATTTACATATATTATATTGTGAAACTAATGAAATCAAGTATAAATTTAGATAAAAAAGACCTAAAAATATGTTTGTTAAGCAAAAATCTTAAACATTTCGATGATAAATAATCCCACAAATATTATCAAGAAATAGTATAAAAAATATTAATATGATGATAGATTGTATAAAAATTATATTAATGACCATGTATTTTGATTATACAATTTCAGACATGTTTCGTGAAATAAACAGAAACAAAAAATTACAAACTCATTTTAAAATACAAAATAATTTCACAAAAACAACAATTTTAGGAGTATTTAAGCCGTTTTAAACTAGATTTATTCAATAATATTACAAATGTATCTGTTCTAGAATAAATAAAAAAAATCAAAGCCCTATAAAAACATATTTAGCTGATGCAACACATGTAACAGTAGACATAAACACAATCAAAAAATACGTATTTAAAGAAGAATTAACTAAATTAAACCTTAAATGATGATTTTCAAAAACAGAAACCTAATTAATAGAGAGTAAGTTAAACATTAAAATAGCAGCAGCAGATATAGCCAACATCACATCAATAGATGGAAAATTCACCTATGAATACACAACAACACAAAACAAAGGAACATATGATATATTAATAACCTCATTAGAGACAGATAACTACCTGTATAATGCTAAGCATATGAGCTTGAAAGTATTATCATAATATTTAAATACTAACATAACATAGTATTCTATAGAATATGTTGAAGTCAGTGTGATACATATTTCAAAGGGTAATCATATAAAAAGGGTAGTATTTATTTACTATCTTAGTAATATGATTTAATGCTAATATTAAATGAAATATTTCATTATACTAATTTTTTTATGAATTAATTTAGTTAATTAGTTTAGAAGTTGATTTTTCTATTTTAATCTGATTTTGGTAAATAAACATTATTAAAAATAGTCATAGCTTTAAAATTATTTTTCCATATCTTATGTTTAATTAAAAAGGAAATTTAGACTTACATTCGTTTTTATGAAAAAATATATTTAAAAGTTTTATTATATATTAATTTATCATAAAGTTATTATAAGAGTGATTTTTTATGAAAAATAGAATTGAAATTGCTCAAGAATTTGCAAATAAAATTAATAACAAATACATTGAAAGAATTGTGCTTTTCGGATCTGTAGCTAGAGGTGAAGATAATGATGATTCAGATATAGATATATTAATTATTTCTGATAATCGAGAGCTGATTGAAGATAAAATATCTGATGAAAAATATGAAATTCTGGATAATTACAGAGAGTTAATATCCGCACATATAATTACTCAGAAACATTATGAGAGTACAAAAGATTATTCATTTTTGACTAATATACGAAGAGAAGGGATTATACTTGCATAAAAAAGAAATTCATGATTTTAGAATTAAAGCTCAAAGAAAACTTGATTCTGGAAAATTATTATATGAAAATGGTTATTATAGTGAATCAATAACACATTTTTTTTATGCTATGCTTTTAACAGCAAAAGCATTATTACTTACAAAAGATTATGAAACTGGAAAACAAAAAGGAATACTCGATGGACTTAATCAATATTTTGTTCATCAAGAAGGTTTTAATTTAAATATTTATAAAAATTTCGCTAGAACTCCAGATCTTAGACAAGAAGTAGATTATCAAACACAAGATTATATCTCAGAAGAAATAGCATTAGAAAAGATGGAAGAATGCGAAGAATTCATAGCTGAATGTGAAAAATTCTTCTAACAAATATAAATATTATTTTTATTATTATAGCATAGATATGAAAATACAGGAAAAGAAAATAATCATTACAGCACAGAAAGAAAATTCATCTATGAAGACACAACAACACAAAACAAAGGAACATATGACATACTAATAACAGCACAAGAAACAGATAACTACCATTATAATGCTAAGCATATGAGCTTGAAAGTAACATAATATTTAAATACTAACATAACATAGTATTATATAGAATATGTATAAATTGATGTGGTACATATTTCAAAGGGTAATCATATAAAAGGGATAGTATTTTTTTATACTATCTTATTAATATGATTTAAAAGACTATTTTTATTTACATTTAATTAATTAGATTATTTTTTTATGTAACTTTAAACAAAATAAATATTAGTAATTTGAAGTTTATGTATAATTAACAAATTATTTTCTATTAACTTATGCGAGGATAAAATATAGGTAATTTTTAATGTTAGAATTACTTTTGAGTTAAGGACTCAAAGAATATTCTACATTATCTTAAGTAGTTTATGAATAGATACTATATTGATAATAATATCTAAGAGTAGTAGTAACATTGTAAAGTCAGTTTGTAGTAACCACTCCGCTAAGAATCACAAAAAAATTAATTAAGGGAATAATTGTTTCAGGAGAGGTTATACTTACTAAAATTAATAGATGATGATCCAAAAATTATACAATTTACTAACTTCTAATTACTAATTGAAAATATTAACCTATGTATATTAATGGTAATACTATTACAACATTTTTATAATGATGCTGACAATTATTATAATTGATGAAATAGTATAATAATACCAAAATTATCAAAGACATATATAACAGTCTTAGACGAAAATAAATATAGATAAAATATAATTATATCATCAAATCATTAATTGCATTATAATTGTGCTAAAACTTGTTTTTAACCACCTTTTTATTTTTACTTCGTTATAGCCTGATATAA
>SUTR01000074.1 GCA_015062825.1 Methanosphaera stadtmanae | reverse complement strand
TAATAGATTATTTAATTGTTTGATAGTTTTATAAAGGTTTTGGATAATATGTATATAAGCGTTGTAGGATTAGGAGTTGAAGGTCAACAAGCAACAATATCCCTTCTAAAAAGAGGATATAATGTTTATTCATCAGATATCAATAGAAAAATTGATTTATCATTACTGGATGAAATTGATTTGAATGAATATGATTCCAATATTGATTTGGAAATTGGCAGCCATAACCTTGATAAGATTTATAAATCTGATGCTGTTGCTGTTAGTCCTAGTTTATTTAACAAGGAAATTTGTAGAAATATTATCCAAAGAGGTATTTTCTTATCTGATGTTTTTACCAAGCATAGAAGTATTAAAACTATTGCAGTTACAGGAACCAATGGTAAAACCACTACCAGCCATATGATTTATTCCATCCTTCAAAACGCAGGTTATAAATGTTTAATTGGTGGTAATGGTGGTGGAGGTTTTTCTGGCTATATCGACTTGCTGATGGATGCTAATAGTGATGATTATGATTATATGGTAATTGAAGTCTGTGACATGACATTAGAGTTTTGCAAGTATGTCTTTGACATAGACATTACTGTTGTTACCAATATTGGATATGATCATATGGATGTGCATAAGTCTATTGAACATTACACACAGGAAGTTATTGAATTTATTAAAGACAAACCAAGCATCATTAACAGCAACGATGAAAATCTTCTTAAAACTACCAGTTATCCAAGCAAATGCATACTATTTGATACATACGATGGAAAATTGAATCTATTTGGTAAATTCAACCTACATAATGCAGATGCAGCATACAAAACATCCCAGTTTTTAGGAGTTAAAGAAGAGACAATCAAGGAAAGTCTTGAAAAATTCGAATCAGTAGAAGGACGTACAATAAAACTTTCATATAATAATAATGATGTAGTAATTGGAAAAACAGATAATGTTGATGCATTAAAAGTTGTATTAAAAGAGGAAAAATTTGACATTGTAGTCATTGGAACAGCACGCGCCAATGAAACATTCAGACATCAAATACTAGACTATATTAAAAAATATGATGCAGACACATTAATCATATTCCCAGGACTTGAAGATACAACCGTTGAATATGCACAATACCTGAATAATCTAGGATACAATAAGGACGTATTAATACTTAAAAATATAGAAGACATCCTACGATACATCAATAACTATAAGAATAAAAATATATTCATCGGCGGAAATGGACAGAAAAAGATAACACAAATCAGCACCATCATACAAGAAGAAAATGAATGTTCCTAAATATCATTCCATTAAACTCCCTTATTTTTTTAGACATCCCTTCTTTATAGTATATTCTATTGTTAAAATAGAATAGCATCCCCTAAAATTATTCTATCATAATATATCATATGCAATTATTTAATCCCAATTAGTACAATTAATACTGATTATAATGTTTTTTAATATTTATGTATAATATAAATAATTAATTAAACATATATTGTAATAATATAAATTTATAAAAAAAATTTTCAAATTAATCTAATATTATATTAAAACCAAGGGAGGTTAACCTGCAACATGGCCGATAGAAGTAATCCTTATTTATTAATAGGAATGTTAGTGATTTGTGTAATAGCTTCCGGTGTTATGTGTTCACAGTATTCTACTGCAACAGATTTAACCATGAAACAGATACAATCAATTAATGGTTCAACAGTTGTCAGTGGCGATGATGTAGTTGATTTAAGTCAAATACAAAAAATACCAATTGCAGCACAGCCAGGAAATATTATAAGACCATTGCTTAGCCTTGACTTAGCAACAATATTCACTACATTTACTACAGGAACAGCACCTAAAGACGTTATCGGAAATGGTACATTCGTAACCAATGATGGTAAAGTATCCGATAAACTCAAAGGTCCTGGATTTGTTAGTGTTGATAAAAATGGTAAATTATCCATAGTAGACAGCGACCATATGGTATGGGGTCAAAAATTACCTTATACAGTAGCTGTTAAAGAAGGTGATTCTGTTAAATTTGTAGAAAATGGTACAACAACCAAAACCATCAAGGCAACAGAAATTAGTAATGATACAGTGCCAACAGACTTTGTAAGTGCAGCATCATTACAGTCATGGTTTAACTCATCCAAAGAAGGAGAGAACATAACTGTTGACTATTACCTTGGAAACTTTAGTGACAATAGATCAGCCATCTATGGAAAAGACAATATCATACATGCATTTGGAGAACAACCATATAATTATATGAGAAATTACTTATCAGATGCACCGGTAATGGTATATGATAATAATGCAACCAAAACAAATGTAAGTAGTGGAACAAGTGTACTTGGAGTATATGCAGAATATCCTACAGAAACACGTGCAGCAAATGCAAGAGAATTTGCAAGAGGATGGAATGGAACAATAATACCACCACATCAATCAGCACACGGTAAAGAAAATGTAACATTCACATCAATATCCGAGGCGGAAGCACCATCAGGTTCTGCAACACATGGAGTATGTCCAGCAGGACGTTCTTTAAGAGAAGCAGTACTTGCATTAGGAAATCCATTACCTGTAGGTATGTCTTCAGATGAAGAAGCAATTCTGTATGAATACAGACCAACAATGGATGTTCTTGTATCAAACGAGGGCGACTATCCAATATTAATAGAAATGTGGACTGACGGTGAAGGTGGAGGAACAACAATCTACACAACCATCTATGAACTTAGAGATAACAATACATATGTTGTCAGTTCATCCAACTCAACAGTTAATGAAACAACTGCTGAATCATAACCCTCAAAATTTATCTTTTTTTTTAAAATTCTTTTTTTCGAAATGTTAATATAAAAAATATTTTTCTATCATAAATAGCATATATAATATCATTTACTAGTTAAGGAAAGAAATATTATGGACGCCATTATCACAGCTGCTGGAAGAAATTCACGAATGATAAATGACTTTAGACAAATGAATAAGACACCAGTACATAAATTAAAGCTAAAAATAAAAGAAAAGGAAATACTAATACATACCATTGACAACATAATAGAATCTGATGTTGAAAATATAACAATAGTACTTGGACATTTTAGAGATGAAATATACAAAATACTTAAAGACAACCAAATGCTCGACAAAGTAAATGTAGTATATAATGAAAATAATGATGTGGGCCTGTCACAGTCAATCATAACCGCCCTTGAAGAGAATCCGGATAATTACTATTTATTTGCTGCAGGAGATCAGCCAACAATATCAAGTAAAACAATTAATGAAATGATTAAACACCTAGAAGATGCACCACAACCAGACAATACAATAAGCATACTTGCACGTAGAAAAACAGGATGGCTTGATAGTGCAGAAGGATTAGGAATGCCCTTTTGTACATATGGAAGATTATTATATGACTACCTTAAAGAGGAAGATGACAATCTAAATCCAATTCTACGTAAAATGATTAAGAATGGTGTAGAATTCTATGGTGTTGAAGCAAATAATAAGTTAGAATTATTAAATATTAATTGTTATGATGAATACCTTGAAATAAAAAGAGAAGTTGAAGAAAATTAAGCTTTCTCCATCATAACCTCCAAATCAGATAATTTTAAAGCTATTATCATTTCTTCATCTTTAATATCTGAAAATTTACGTGATCCTCTACATCCTAATGTCATATTAGACTTGCCAGTATTGTAAGGTATTGCTACTGCATCTGCACATAATGATGCCACACCATTGAAATTTGCTTCAAAACGTTTATTGAAAGATACACGATATAACTGAGCTATTTTAAGTGCCTGTACTGGCATTACATATATTATTATAGTGTCAGGTTCAAATTCAGCATCCTTCAATGGTGAATAGGCTATTGCTTCTTTTAATGGTGTTATCTGTGGAATAGATTCAATCCTTTGATCTACCAAACCTAAAGCTAATTGTCCATTAGGACAGTTCATTTCATCAGCAGTTGCATAGCATGATTTTCCAGTTGTTGCTATTTCAGAGGTTATAGTACAATGTCTTGCCTGACCATCATACTTTGGCAACACATCCTTAACCTCATCCACATTATCATATATTTTAATTGCAACAGGTTCTTTATCCAAGTTTAATGTCTGTACTAATTTTTCAGATAATTCATTATAATTCATAATTACATTACTCCCTATTAAATTTCTTGTAATTACTAATATGATATTTATTAAGATACTAATATGTTTTTACACAACGACAGGACATAAATAATTTTACATATATAACTTGACATAATTTTTTGATTGAAAAAAAAGTATCACTACAAAAAATTATAATGTTAAAAAATGGATTGTTATTAAAAATGAGAAAAAAAATATTATGTATCCTAATGGATTACATCTGTTAATTCCTTGATTTTATTGTATACATCATCAGATTCTTCTACTACTGTTCCTGTTATGATAATATCAGCACCAGCTTGCTTAACTTCCTGTGCATCTTTTGCTGTTCGTATTCCTCCACCAACTATAACTATTAAATCTGTTAATTTTTTGACTTTCATAATAAATTCAACAGGTACATGTTTATCAGCACCAGATCCTGCTTCCAGGTATATTACCTTCATTCCCATGTATTGTGCTGCTAGAGAATATGCTACTGCTAAGTCTGATTTGTTACGTGGAACAGCTTTTGCATCTCCAACCCATCCAACTGTTCCTCCAGGTTCTACTATCAGATATCCCATTGGAATTGTTTCTAAACCCATCTTAAAAACAGATGGTGCTGCAAGTGCCTGAGCTCCAGTTATCCAGTATGGATTTGTAGAATTTAATAAGCTCATAAATAATAATGCATCAGCATACTTTGTTACACCTGTTATATTACCAGGGAATAGTATTATAGGCAAATCCACGTTTTCTTTAAGTTCTTTAGCCGTTAGGTTAAGTACTTCCTGTTCTGTTATTGAACCACCCAATAGTATAGCATCACTTTTGGCTTTTTGAGCCTGTTTTGCTATTTCTACTGCTTCTTCAGGTGTTTGTTCATCAGGATCAATTAGTGTTATGTGCATCTTATGTTCCTTTAAGGTATCATTTAAGTATTTTTCAACATTCATAATATTATACCTACTAAAAAAGTGATTAACTGTAAAATAATTTGATTTATATTAATAATATTTATGATGTTTATTTAATTTATTATTTGTTATTATTAGGAAAAGTTCGTTATAAAAATTAGTTAGTTAATTATGGAAATAGAAAATTTTCAAAAAAAATATTTAAAAAAAGAGAATATTAATTTGGATAGTCTACGATTATCCTCTTGGTTCTTTTGCTTTGTATCTTAAACCTGTGTATCCACATTTTCTACATGATTTTGCAGATGCAGCATTTCTTGCATTACATTTTAAACAGATTTTTACGTTGAACATTCTGTTTTCTGCTTCTTCAAATTTTGCCATATTATTTTCCTCCTAAAAATTCATTTTGTACTTTAACAATTTCAGTACTATTTTCTGCCTGACTATAGGCTTCTAATAAATTCTCATTAAGTTTTATGAAATGAGGACCCCATTTAAACTGATTCATCAAATCCCTAGCTTGATCTTTATATCCTACAATATATAATGTGGCACTTAAAGCTTCTGCTGTAGATAATATACAGGGTTTTCCATAATTTACAGGATTTGCAGCTACTAGAAATGGAAGTAATCTATGATTTTTCTTAGATTTGAAATTAAATGATGAATTTTTTAATTTCTTCCATGAACAGTCTAATGCTGATAATCCATATTTTGTAATTCTATCCTTATCCTCCAAAGATACTGCTTTTTCAGCTTCTGCATCTAATACTATTGCATTATACGGTATTTTTCGTATATTATGAGTAATACTTATTTTATTCTGTTTTTGAAGTTTTACAGAAGTACATTTCTTTGGATCACACTCTCTTGAGTGATAGATTACAATTTTCATACTTTTTAACCAATAATTTTAACATGAGTTATTATTCTTCAAGAATAATTTTATTATTAGAATAGTAATTATTATCTATCTACTTCAAATAATAAATAGATTACTATTATTTAGACATATTTTTTTTATTTGTGGAAAAGGATGAAGAGCATTTTAATTATTATTTAAATGTTATAACAATCATAGATTATATTTCAGTAGGTGTATTTCTTCCTATTTTATCTGCTTGTCTTATGTATTTGTTTATTAGTTTATCATTGATTTTATGAGGTGCAGTATCTGTAAATAGATACATTTTACTTTCCCGTGTTTTTTTAGAAATACGATCATCAATAAATACTGTTTTTAATGCATTAATTTTTCCATCATTTTGTAAATCATCATAACTTGAACCTGCCACTATGAGAAAGTTCACTTGTTTTAACCGTTTCATTGTTGTCTTTATGGAATCATCGTTTTCATATCTGAATCCTCGGGTAAATACTCTTGAGAAGTATCCTACCAGTTTTGATGGTGCATCCATCCAGAATAATGGAAAGATGAATGTTAAGATATCTGCATCATTTATTAATTTCTGTTGTTTAAGAACATCCTTTGGCGGCTTAATATCAAGATAACCTGATTCTCTAAGGTATTCCCTTTTTGTCAAATCCGTTGTGAAATGCTGTTTGTACAGATCAGATAGAGTATAGGAAATATTTTTCTTTCTTAATGCTTTTATATATGCAGTTTTTATCCTGCCGGTCATACTTTCTGCATATGGATGACAGTATACTATATGTACTTTTGTTTGTTTAGTCATAATATTATATTTAAATGTAGTACCTTAATAGTTTTAACTTGATTTGTATTTGATATGAATACAATATAATTTTAAATGATTAACAACATAGTATTAACTAGATATTTTTGTAGGGGATATTAATATGAAAAAGATTGCAGTTGCTGTTAAGGATAATGGAAAAAGAACAGAACATTTTGGGATTAGCGAATATTTTATTGTTTATGATTATGATGAAAAAAAACATAGGATTGAGTACAACAACGTAATCTTTTCTTCTAAAAATCGCAATTCCCAGGAAGAGTGGGAAAAATCTGCAGATGCCATTAAGGACTGTGACATCGTAATTTGTGAAAAGATTGGTATGAAAGCCAAAGTTGAAGTTGAAATGATGGATATTAAGATTATTGAAGAGGAAGGTTCTGTAGAGGATATTCTTGATAATTTTTTAAATGTTGAAAAGAAAAAGGATAAAATCATACTTTAACTTAATTTTTTTTAGAAATGAAAAAATACCAGACTATTTTTTTCTTATTATACTTTATTATAATTAGAATTCACCCTGTTTTTGTAAACTTATTTTATCATCAGATCATTACATGTTTTTCAGAATAAGAAATTGTCAACACATTTAAATTAATAATTGTTCTCCACCCTAATTAAATCCCACATAATTATGCTACTAAAGATTAAACATTGGTTGAAAATATCCAATTTTTGATATATTATTATAAATAATATTTTGATTAAAAAAACATCTTAGTTAAAATTTATTTAATTAAAATTCAAACTATATTGAGCAAATATTAGTCAAATAATATTTAATATTAAATAAATATAGACTAGCATAGATAAAGTTTTAGCAAAATTATTAAATATTTGAGAGCATTTAATAAAAAAACCAAAAATACCCACATTAATTAAAGGAGAGTTAAAAAAATGAAAGTTGATGATAATACATATAAATTATATGAACATATGTATGGAAAAACATTTAACAAAACTTTATTGATTGGAACAAAAGAAGAAGGTTATACCAGTTTTTCAATAAAGAATGTTGATGACATATGTGATAAATTTGAGGAATTTCATCCACAAAAAGAAATATTCATCAGTGGATACGATTTTAACACTGAAGAAAACATTACCCGATGGATGAGAACTGATCTTTATAAATTTGAGCAAAGTGCAAGAAAAAATTGCATAATATTACGATTTAGAAATAACTCTTCAGAGATAAGGGAGGAATTCAAGGACCTTACTGATATTCAAAAATTCATGTTTATTAGAAGGACAATCAATCTAGGTTCTGATAAAGCAATTATTGAAGAAAACAAGAAGACATTTGAATATATACAGGAAAAAATGGGCATCATCCCTTTTGTAACATTTAATGGAATGAATGAATGTTCAATGTACATATACTTTAATGAAATAGACTTTAACTATCCTACTGAAACATTATATATTTTCCAAAATCTGTTAGAGAACAAACTGGAATTAAAACATTTAACATACAAGGAAATTGAACCATTCTCTCAAATAATAGCATTGCCTGCAACACAACATTTAGACTCAAAATTATATGCAAAGCCTTATGATATTAATTGGAGTTATGAGGAGATTATTAAAAATAGTACAGATAGATCCATGAACAATATTCTTCCAGATAAAAATCAGGACAGTAGTAAATTAGAATCCATCTTAAAAAGAATAGATGAAGAAATTAAAATATCAAAAATTAACAGAAAAAGTTCCATCAACCTTAATTTAGATGATTTATAACTTTATCAATACTCTCCTGACTTTATTATTTTTTTATTGTTAAAAGAGAATGTGCAACAATTCCGTTTAGAGGTTTTTTTTAGCAGATTTATTTATATTTATGTCCATAATTATCAAACATAAGTTGATATCGTGTTTAATATATAATATAAAAATATATACAATTCATATAGCAAAATAATTGTCATACACTCTCTAAAAAAGCATTGTTATTTATTTTATCCAAAAAATTTTATTTAAAAAAATTGCTCTTAAT
>SUTR01000073.1 GCA_015062825.1 Methanosphaera stadtmanae | reverse complement strand
AGCCGTATATTCGGAAACGGATACGTACGGTTCTGAGGAGAGGAGGAGAGAGCAACCTCTCTAACTTATCCGACTATCTATAACTTTCAAAAAAATAAGAATAAATTTAAATATTAATATTAACCTCTTAAAGAGTGAATGAAAGATCTCATCACCGTTATCAAACAGCAAATACTAATTGCAATAGGATAACCTAACAAGGCTATTATAAATCCAATAATAAATATTATTAAAGGAGTTTTTAATGCTGATTGAACACTTAATGCATTCCTTAAATTCACTTCATTATCCGGATTAATTTCCAATAAGCTCTTTGACATGATAGCCAATATAACATCAACAACAATAAAATTTAAACCATACAACACTTGTGGAATAAATGAATTAAGATTATTTGCTACAAAGATTGTTAAGTATGGAATTAAAGATAATACTAACATCAACAATATATTCAACCAAATTATTTTAGAATTGATTCTCTCAACATGATTATATATAATATGATGATATTGCCATAGATTAGCACAGACAAGAAAACTAATAAAATATGCAAAATAGTATGTCTTCAAGGCCCATATTGATGCCAATGATGGTGATACAGGTTGTGGTAATTCCAGAACCAAAACCGTTATTATAATTGCAATTATAGCATCATAAAATGCTTCAAGCCTACCTGTTTCCATAAAATTTTCATTATTCATACTATTACATATATTTATTAAAAAATATATTATTTATTCAGATATAGATTAGGAAAAAAATATTAAATCAGAACAGAATTGAAAAAAAATAGTGTTGTAAATTTAAAAAGAAATTAAGAGAAAGTGATATTTTTGAATTATTATTATTTTATCTTAATAAAATAATATCTTCAGGAACTACAACAATAACATTTTTTGTACTTCCAAGTAATACAACTTGAGAATGGCTTTTTTCTTTATATTCTTTTATAATTTTAGGTAATCTTCTGAAATCTGATGACCGTCTTTCTTGCATATATTTTAAGTCAATAATTGCAGGAACACGTGTTTGAGTTACATTGTCCAATTCTTCAGATAAAGAAGTTATGGATTTTACTTTTAAAAGACGAATTGTATCAATATTTGGTCCTGGATTAATCTCAATTACATCAGAATCATCTGGTTCTATTACTACATCATAATCATCATCATATGAATCTTCTATTGAAGAGATTACATTGTCATCAACCATTTTTTTAATATCATCAAGTTTTGACTCTAAATTAAATTCCCCATCATATTCCCTGTCAATAGATTTTTTAACATTAACTGTTAAATCTTTCAATGAATTTTTCATTTTTATTCACCTACATAATCTAATACTGTTTTTAATAAACGTTCTATACCACCATTAGAATCAGTGTGTAAATCTACTGTAGGTAATCCGAATTCATCTTCAATATCTTCTAATGATTCTTCTGGTGCATTTCGTCTATTGATTGATAAAGCTATTACTTTGGTTGGTTCAACTGCTTCTATTGCATTTAACTCTGTTTTAATTCCAACAGGTTCTCTGAATGGATGATTAGGTCTGTGACCTAAAACAACTGCATCTGGCATTGCTCCAAATAGTATTGATGCAGATAATCCTTTTGGATGTGGATTTCCAGTTTCTGTTAAACTAGATTGTCCTTCTACAAATATTATATCTGCATTTTCTTCTTCTTCCATGTATTTTATTGTTCCCATTATAACTGCTGGAACATCCATTACTGATAAGCTTCCTGCTCTGAAATTTATGTCTGTTGGTTCTTCAAGACCCATTTCATCTGTTGAAATTATTTTTGCATTTAATCCCATCTGCTTAGCAGCTTGCCCTAATTTTCTTGTAGTTGTCCTTTTACCACATTCTTGTGATGTACCACCGACAAATATTACTGGTTTTTTATGATAATATGTTATTTTTGGTAAAACTTCGGTACATTTTTCTGGTGCTGTACCCATAATCTTTTTCACATTATCTAATCTTGAGCTTATTTGTTTTAATTGTACACCTTTTTGATTTGCAAATTTAATTAAGGAAGGATTATCTTCTATAGGTAATGATCTAAATGATACTAAAACATTTTGTCCTAAATCAATTGCTTGAACTGCATATTTTAAAGCAGCCCCTTCTGCACCTATTGGTAACATAATTGCTACTGATTTAGAGTTTGTTTCTTCTACCAGGTCTTTTAAATTAGAACCTACTATATGCCCACAGAACTCTGTTCCTTGTTTATCCTTTGAATCATCTAAAAATCCTGCTGTTTCTACGCCAGGGAAATTGGATAGTTTTTCTCCTCCCCCTCCAGCACCGATTATGATAAATGGACTTAAATCTTCAAAATCTTTACTAGATTTTATTGAATACAAAAAATCACTTCTCCTAAAAATATTTTTTATTGTTAAATATTTTATTATAATATTACATCTATAAATTATATAATTTATAGTATACTATTTAATCACATCAAGTAAAGTTTAATTAGCATAGTGTATTGTAATAGAAATTTTTAAGAAATAGCAACACGTCAAAAAAAAAGTATA
Source organism: Methanosphaera stadtmanae (assembly GCA_015062825.1). GTDB lineage: Archaea > Methanobacteriota > Methanobacteria > Methanobacteriales > Methanobacteriaceae > Methanosphaera > Methanosphaera stadtmanae_A. The sequence continues at coordinate 6,539 of SUTR01000073.1, read as the reverse complement.
TGAAAAATAAAAGGAAGTTTAAAGTTTAGTATCTGATTTTTCCTATATGACGTGTACTTCCAGGATCTTCCCCATTAAATATGGATAAATGATAAATGAACCATTCTAATGGAATCAATAGTATGAATGGTGTTAATAAAACATCAACATCATAGTAATCTTCCAAATTAAATATTATAGTATTGACGCCTAAATCATTACAGAAATTTATGGCTTTGTCCGTTACACAATCAAAATCATCATTGGACTTAATAAATACTACTGTTTCACCTTTTTCAACACGTTCAATAAGACCATGTCTAAATTCACCGGAATATACTGGACAGGCATGTTTTAATGCTCCTTCCATAAACATTGTCATTGCTAATTTATATGCAAGACCAAAATTAAGTCCGCTTCCCATACAGTAGAATATGTCAACGTCCTTATTCTCCTGTGCAATTTGTTTAGAAGATTCTTCAGTTGAGATTAATAGTTCTTCTACAACATCGGGCAATTGATATAATTGTTCCAGTATTTTTTGTGAACGTGGTGTGTTAATAATATTATAGAATATAATATATAAAGACAATAACTGCGTAATATATGTTTTCGTTCCAAGTATTGCAGTTTCCTGACCACAACGTGTGACTACTGATTCATCAGCCTCCTTAGCCATGGAACTATCGGCCATATTTGTAATAGATACTGTCATAATTCCATATTCTTTTGCCTTTCTTAGTGCTGCTAGTGTATCGGCTGTTTCACCAGATTGTGATGTGACAATTAATCCCACATTACTATCCTTTTGAAGATATTGATGATCAACAAATTCATAACCCGTCTGTACATCCACATCAATTGGTGAAATGGATTTAACTCCATCTCTTATTGTATAACATGTAGATATAGAACTTCCACAACCAATCAGATATATCTTATCAAATTTAGCAAATGTTGATGCAATGGATTCTAAGTGTTCTCTTTCTGATTCGATAGTACGTCTTAGAGATTCTGGTTGTGCCTTTATTTCTCCATACATTTCATATTCCATTAGTCAATCTCCATATTTAATTTATGAATAACATTTTTCTTTATGAAAAAATATTTTTATTTATATTAATTATGTTTTTTAATTTATATAAAATTATTTAAAAAAAATATAATGTGGTTTACTATTTTAAAAAACGAATATACTTATTATTAATCATTTTAGTCTTTTCTACAACATCCATGATTTGATATGCATAAATACATAAACATACAATTATATAAACAATAGCCAGTATCTGTGTATTAATTTGTGCTATATTAGTATAAAAGCCTGATTTTATTGCCAATACTAAAAATAATATCATAAATGATAATAAGTACAGTATTCCCCTCTTGAATAAACCCAGATAGAAGTAGGATATTCCTGGCAAAAATATTGCAAGCAATACTGATATTTCCATTCTTTTTTCTTTACATATAATATTTGGAAATCCATTGATATCAGCTGTTAATTCATACCCACAGTATTGACAGAATCTGTTTTCATCCTCAACATTACTTCCACATTTTAAACATTTTTTCATATTATTCACCTATTCACGTTTTCCAATGAAATATCTTCTGCTAATTTAAATGTGTAAGCTACATTAAACAGATACAATATTATTGACAAGGAAAGAGTAATATTAACCATACTTATCTTCGCAATAAAATAAAGAAACTGGGATAAACTCCAGAGTATAATTGTTGATGCAAGTATAACAAATCCCAATTTTTGCCTCTTCAAATATATTAATCCACTTCCAGGAATAACCATAGATATAAATGTTGATATGAATACATCCCTGTCATCGTTTAAAATAAAGTTATGCCGAGCATTATTTAAATTATTGTTTGTAGAATTTATATCTTCAACAGATAAATTATATAAATCATTTAGCCTCATATTAGCAGTATCTTCAAGATTATCTGAAGATTCAAGGACAGGTAAAGTTTTAGAACAATTCATACAATAATCAAGATTATCTGAATTTTCATATCCACAATATTGACACTTAATCATAACAATCAAATTAATTTTTTTACATTATTAATATTATATTATATTTATGAATATACAAATATTTCATTGAAATAGGAAAATGATTAATATGATAATAGAAAATTTAACATGTGTTCGATATAAATCCAGACCTAATCGTTTTACTGTTGAATTTATTGATAATAATGATGAAATTCAACTTGCACACCTGCATGATCCTGGACGATTAAAGGAATTGTTAATAGAAAATGTTCCAATACTTGTAGAATATGTTGAGGATTACTATAAAACCAATAGAAAAACCAAATATAATATGATTGGAGTATATTATGAAGATTATTGGGTACTGCTTAACAGCAGTTTTCATAATAAATTAGTGGAAGAACTAATATCTGAACGAAAAATCAAATCACTAACTGATTATGAAATCTACAAGCCAGAATATACATATGGAAATAGCAGATTGGATTTCTTGCTTAAGGATAAGAAAGATAACCCATTATATTTGGAAGTTAAAGGATGTACATTAGTTATAGACTCTGTTGCAATGTTTCCTGATGCACCTACAATACGTGGAACAAAACATCTGAATGAACTAATCAATATTAAAAAAGAAAATAAGGACAGTGCAGTAATTATTCTAGTATTACAAAATTCTGCAAAAACATTCATGCCCAATTACAATACTGATAAAAACTTTGCAAATACATTAAAAGAAGCTTACAACGAGAAAGTAACAATTTTACCAGTACATATTACCACATCATATAAAAATAACAATTTGATACTGGAATATGATAAGATATTACCATTGAAATTCCCAGATAATGTGTAAACAATAAGGGGGTAGAATAGTATATAATAAATAAATTACATAATTATTAAATGAGTAAATTTGTTAGAATATATATGTATACTAATAAAAAATGAAAAATGGTATATATGGCAGATAGAGAAATTCAAGGATATAAAATATATAAAGATAACAATGTTAGTTTAGAACATTATGAAACAGGACATGCCATTTTCAAAGTAAAAAATAATAAAAAAGATGATTATTATCTAGTTTCAATGTTATATGGTTATTGGAATTGTGATTGTGCAGATTACCAATATAGAAACCAGAGAGAACCAGGAAGTTTTTATTGCAAACATTTGCAAGCAGCACAATTTAAACTACTGGAAATACTTGAAAACATGAATGAAAACAAATAAAAAGGATTGTATATAATGAAAATTGAAGAATTATTAAAACCATGCCCTGAATGTGGTTCAAAAGATAAAACTCAACACAGAGATTTTGAAAGAGAATTCATGGCGTTTGGAGCAAATGGAGAATTAAAATGTTCAAATTGCGGACATATCTTTATTACTAGAGATGAAGCTATAGATAAAAGAAGAGCAGAAGAATCCGAAGAAGAATAATTTAGGGAGCATATAATTATGATAATTAAAGACTGTTGTTTATATTGTGGTGCATGTGCAGGAGTTTGTCAGGCAGATGCAATTGACGTACAAGAATTAAAAATTGTAGTTGATGATGAAAAATGTGTTAAATGTGGATTATGTGTAAAAGCTTGTCCAGTAGCTGCATTAGAAATGGAATAAGGTGATATGATGGATATTGAAACTGATATTGTTGTAGTGGGAGCAGGTCCTGCAGGATCACTTGCAGCAAGAGAAGCAGCAATTCATGGAGCGGATGTTTTATTAATAGATAAAAAGGCTGAAATCGGTTCACCAAAAAGATGTGCTGAAGGTGTATCCAAACAAGGACTTATCGATTTAGGAATACAACCAGATCCACGATGGATTGCAAGAAAATCCAATGGTGTAAGATTAGTTTCACCAGACCAGACAAGTGTATGGTTAAGTGAAGACACAATTGACCTGCCAGAATCAGGTTATGTGCTTGAGAGAAAAGTATTTGACAAACATATGGCAATGGATGCAGCACGTGCTGGTGCAAAAATTATGATACGTACACGTGCAACCGCACTTGAAAGAACAGATGATGGTATTGTTATCACTGCAGAACATATGGGTGAAGAAGTAAAAATAACTGCAAAGATAGTTATTGCAGCAGATGGACCAGAATCCCATATTGGCCGTTGGGCAGGACTTGATTGTAATACAAAATTTGATAATATGGAATCATGTATACAATTTGAAATGGCAGGACTTGAAATGGAAAATAACAATGTAATCCAACTATACTTTGGAAGCGTAGCTCCAGGAGGATATACATGGATTTTCCCTAAAGGTGAAGATGTAGCAAATGTAGGAATTGGTGTTCTTAAAACACATACTGATAAAACAGCATATGAACATTTAATGGAATTTATCAAAACATGTCCTGAAACACAACATGCACAACCTGTTGAAATGAATATGGGTGGCGATCCTGTAGGTGGAATAGTAAAAGATCGTGTAGGTGACAATATCATAGTTGTAGGAGATGCAGCCGGATTTGTAAATCCATTAACCGGTGGAGGAATAAATTCCGCATTAGAATCTGGTGCATATGCAGGAATTGTAGCAGCAGATGCAATAGATTCCGGAGATTATTCAAAGAAAAACCTTAAAGAATACGTTAAATTAACCGATGAAAATATTGGTAAAGGATATGAGAAATATAAAAAAGCTAAAGAATATCTCTTATCATTAAATGATGATGAACTTGATAAAATTGCACATGAATTTGCAAAACAGGACATTGATGAAATCAGTCCAAAATCACTTATCAAATTACTTATCAAAGTATCACCAAAAGCATTATTAAAACTTGGTAAATTATTCTAATCTCCCCATTAATCCTTTTTTTTATATAAAAATTAACGGAACAGTATTAATATGAATATTACAAAAATACCCTGTATATCAGAATTATCTTTAAAAAGACCTGAAGTATTAAGATGGCAAGAAAGAATGAAATTACTTGAACCATTTAGTGATACCATTGTTGTATTACCGTGCAGTATGAAAAAACCATACTCACAATCAAAGTCCCATACCCTCTTTAAGAAATATACAAAAGGCTTGCAAGAGGTAATAGTCACATCACCCTTTGGAATATGTCCTAGAGAGATGGAAAAAACTTATCCAATCCAATCATATGATGCATCAACTACAGGTGATTGGTCAGATGAGGAAATTAAAGCAACTTCAAAGTGTTTAAAAGAATATGTTAAAGATCATAAGGTTATAGCACATGTTTCGGGCGGTTACAGACAAGCATGTGAAGAAGTATTGGATAATGTAGTCTATACATGTCAAGATGATAATACCCGTTCACATGAATCATTGGATAATTTGAAAAATGAAGTTAAAAAGGCAGACAAGGTATCTTATGGCCAGCATAAAATTCATGATTTAAGATCAATTGCAAGATACCAGTTTAATACTAAAAAAGCAGATGCATTAATTCCAGAGGATACAAAAACATCCGGTCGATTCAACACAAGAATATTATCCAACAAGGAACAAATAGCTACATTACACTTTGAAACCGGATTATATACCTTGAACTTAAAAGCTGGTCAAATTCTCAAAGAGCAAGAAATTAATAGAGTATTCATTAGCTTTGACTTAAAGTCAAATACATTATTTGCACCAGGTATTGATAAAGCAGATGAAAACATAATCCCCAACGATGAAGTGGTCATAATTAAAGATGATACAGTAGTTGGTGTTGGTAAAGCTTTAATGACTGGTGAAGAAATGGTCAAATCCAATATGGGTATTGGTGTAAAAGTACGACATCAAATTAAATAGAATTAAATTTAAACAATTCAAGTGGATATTATAACAAAGTATATTATTAATAAAATTAAGATTATGTATATACATAGGAGATAAAAAAAATGTCAGAAGAAATAAGAACTCAAATTAATGATTCATTAGCAAAAATTGCAGACCCACATATGGGAGTAAGTATAGTAGATATGGGACTTGTAAGAGAAATCCAATATGATGATGATAGCAAATTAGCACAAATTACAATTTGTCCTACTAACCCAGGATGTATGAGTGTTGCAAATATTGCAATGGCTGCTAAAATTGAAGCAGAAAAATTAGATACTGTTGACAAAGCTGAAATAACAGTTATCGATCATATGATGGCTGATACCATCAATGAAATGGTCAATAAAGAAGAATAATGATATTTAATATATCATTTTCTTAATCTTTTATGAAAAGCATAAAGTATATATACTATGAAGTTAAGATATAGTAATAGTGTCTGTAAAGGCATATGACTTTTTTACTATTGGGCGCGTGGCTCAGCTTGGTTAGCGCGCACCGCTGATAACGGTGAGGTCCTGGGTTCGAATCCCAGCGTGCCCATTCATATTTATTCAACACTTTTTTTAAGATATTTTTTTTAGAAATTATTTTTTACCTATGAAAATTCAATAATGAATTATTCATACTTTTTTTTAATTAAAAGAGGGTGTGCGACAACTCTCATTTGAAGACTATTTTTTTATTATTTTTTATGTATTTATTTTTTGTTTTGTTGTAG
>SUTR01000072.1 GCA_015062825.1 Methanosphaera stadtmanae | reverse complement strand
AAAAATAAAAATAAGTAAAATATAATCCCATATTTCAAATCTCAGTTATCTATGAACCGTCTTATTAACACTAGGATTATCAAAGTATGAATAGAAATTCCAACTCATAAATGTAGCATCACACTTACCATAGAACTTCTCAAATATGCTGGTAATTAACTCTTTATCAGCCATTGTAGTATTTAATGTATATGTGGTCATATCACCATTTACAACCACATCCGTAACATTATACATGGACATATCCACATCAGTTGTTTGATTAATAACAGTAAGTGTATGGACATCTTGATTGCTGCCTCCGACTTCTATAATCATGGCAACAAGAAGAATATAACCCATAATGACTACTGGCTTTATGAAATGTTTAATGTGAAGACGCTGATTATTTGTAAAGTACATCAATAACAGAAAGCCTATACCAATAAGGAATGGCTGTGAATATATTCCACCGTCAGTAATTCCAATAAGTGCAAGAACTAATGCAACAATACAGATAACCTTATTAAACAATCTCATCTTATTAAGACTAAGTACTCCTAGGATAAATGATACAATCCATACAGGAATGATAATATACACATATGGCTGGACAAATTGTAATATGGAAATACCTGTATTCATATGAACTGGCACAATATAATAGGATATTATACCCAATACAGACTTATAAGCATGAGAATGCATGGGGCTGCTGGTACTAGGATATGGATTCATGGCAGTAAGTATTGTAAATGGACTTATGCCTAATGAATGCCTGATATACAATTCAGTTACAAGTCCAAATAATGCAGCTACAATTAATATGATGATACATGCCAAAAGATAATGTTGATAATTATTATCCTTTTTATAAAATCGTGCAGTGATGTTCAATTTATCATTAATTGCATCAAGTATTATGATTAATCCTATAAGGCCAAGAAAAATGACGGTTTTTCCCTCGGATGATCCCTCGAGCAATGGCCATAGAATATTAGTAACAAATCCGTCAAGAAAATCTGTGACAAATATTATGCCTGCAAGAATGATAAATAATAATCCTATTATTAATCTTATATCAATTCTTGAAATAATTTTACTAATATTCATAAAACATACATCCTTTAAAAATTGTTAATATATTTATTTTATAAAGTATTTAAATTAAAAGAAGGATTTTATATATATAATAAAAAGTTTAAATTAGAAAGTTATAACTTTAAAACAATCAAATAAAAAAATTAGTATATTGTTGGTGCTTATAATTAAAAAAAAATAATGGATGGGAGGAATTTAAGATAAATCTAACATTCTCTGAATTCCTACACGTGCTTTCTGGGCAATTTTCTCATCCACTTCAACTTGATATTTTTCTTCCTTCAATGCATCTCTTACTTTTTGAAGTGTTATTATTTTCATGGTCAAACAGAATGCATCACGACGTAATGGTATGAATTCCTTATCTGGATTTTCACGTTTAAGTCTTGTACTTAGATCTATTTCTGTTCCCACTACTAATTGCTGTATTTCAGGATCTTTTGCAAGTCGTACCATACCGCCGGTACTCTCAACATAGTCTGCAAGGTCTTTTACATCCTGGTTACATTCAGGATGAACAACTATTTTTGCATTTGGATAATCTTCTCTTGCCTGTTTAATATCTTCTGGCTTAAACATTGTATGAACATAACAATGTCCGTCTTCTGGAACAATTATAGGGGTTTTACCTGTTTGTTTTGCAGAATAAGTACCTAAGTTATAGTCAGGTGCAAATATGAATTCATCACCATCAAGACTTGCAACAACATTTCCTGCGTTAGCTGATGTGCATACAATATCTGCTTCACTTTTAGTTTCAGCTCTACTGTTAACATATAATACTACAGGAGTGTCGGGATTTTCTTTTTTCTTCTGAATTAATTCATCTAATGATACCATATCAGCCATTTGGCAGTTTGCACGGTTGTCAGGTAGGAGTACTTTCTTTTCTGGACTAATTATGGCAGCAGTCTCTGCCATAAAGTTTACTCCACAGAATACTATTATATCAGCTTCATCTACCTGACTGGCTTTTATACATAACTCCAATGAATCACCAACAAAATCAGCAATTTCCTGTATCTCCTTTGGCTGATAGTTATGTGCTAATATTATAGCATTTTTTTCTTTTTTCAATTCTTCTATTTCTTCAATGATATTATCTATCATGTAATACCCCTTTATTTTAAAACAATTTTAATTGAATTATTATTTTAATATAACTCTTAATCATTACTTATTTTTTATATTATTTAAATTATTGCATCATTTAACACTTTTTGACAAGTACAATTAGTATTATCTCCAATTTTCTTGATTGAATATATAAGTAATTCAAGTAAATTTTCTTCACAATTTTTCATTGCATCAATAACTTCTGAGATTGTAAGCTCATGTGAAGAAATGCCTGCTGCATAATTTGTAACTGCACATATGCTGCTGTAACACATTTGTCTCTCACGTGCAAGTACAACTTCTGGTACTCCTGTCATACCTACAACAGCACCACCAATCATCTTATAAAACTGAATTTCCGCCTTTGTTTCAAAACGGGGACCTTCAGTTGCAATGTATGTACCATTTGGATGAACATTACCATGGGAATTTAGTAAGCTTCTTAAATCTTCACAGTATGGATTGGTACAGTCAATATGCACAACCTTATCATCATAAAAAGTTGATTTTCTATTCTTTGTAAAGTCAATAAAGTTATCTGCTATAAGAATACTGCCCGGTCCAATTTTCTCATCCAAAGAACCTACTGAATTGGTAGCAAATATTCTTGTAACACCAACCTTACTGAGTGCATCAATATTTGCACGATAATTTATCATATGTGGGGGAATGCTATGATTTTTACTATGACGTGGAATGTAACATACTTGTCTGTCTTCAATATCAAGAATTGTAACCGTAGGATTATCACCATATCTGGTGGCAATGCTTTTTTGTTCTATAACATCATAGTTGTCAAGAAGTGCTTCGGCACCCGTACCTCCAATAACTCCTATCATAAGTGTTTACCCCTTAATTACACCTAATGGTTTCATCTGTGCAACAAGTTTGCTGATACCTGTGTCATTAGCGGTTTTCACAACACTGTCAACATTCTTATATGCACCTGGAGCTTCCTCTGCAATAACACTAGGACTGTTTGCCTTAAGTACAATACCTTTTTTAGCCATAGCCTTAGACACTTCTTCTGGTGAGAATTCTTTCTTAGCCCAACTTCTACTTCTCATACGGCCTGCTCCATGTGCTGTTGAACCAAAGGTTTCATCCATTGCAGTTTCAGTACCTGCAAGTACATATGAACATGTGCCCATTGTACCTGGTATTAGCACAGGTTGTCCTACATTTCGATACTCCTGTGTAATCTCTTTACGTCCTGGACCGAATGAACGGGTTGCTCCCTTACGATGGACATATACTGTACGGTTAAGTTTACCCACTTTATGTTGTTCACGTTTAATGATGTTGTGTGCTACATCATATAACACATTCATTTCCATACTATCTGCATCTTGACCCATTATTTTCTCGAAGGATTCACGAGTCCAGTGCTGTATCATTTGACGATTGGTCCATGCATAGTTAGCTCCACATGCCATAGCACTAAGATATTTCTGTGCTTCATCAGATTCTATAGGTGCACATGCAAGTTGTCTATCAGGTAAGTCCAATTTTAGTCTTTTGGCTACTTTATCCATGTCTTTAAGGTAATCAGCACATATTTGATATCCGCATCCACGTGAACCTGTATGTATTAAAATTACAACCTGATCTTTTTCCAGTCCATATGTTTTTGCAATATTTTCATCATATATATCACCTACGGTCTGAATTTCCAGGAAGTGATTTCCACTACCAAGTGAACCAAGCTGAGGTATTCCACGACGTTTAGCTTTTGTACTTACATTTTCGCAGTCTGCACCTTTCATACAACCATTTTCTTCCAGATATTCCAGGTCCTTGTCCCATCCATATCCATTTTCTATAGCCCATGTAGCACCATTAGTGAGCACATCATCAATTTCAGATTCTTTAAGATGTTTTATACCATTGCTTCCAAGACCTGATGGTATTTTCTTAAATAATTCATCAACTAATTCTTTCATATGTGGTTTTATGTCCTCTTGGGTAAGGTTGGTTTTAATAAGTCTAACTCCACAATTAATATCAAATCCTACTCCACCTGGACTGATTACACCATTGTTTTCTGCAAAAGCTGCTACTCCTCCAATACTGAAACCATAACCAAAATGTATGTCTGGTAGACCTATTGATCTTTTCTGTATACCTTCAAGGTGTGCAACATTTGCTACCTGTTGGAGTGTACCATCATCTATTTGCTTTACTGATTCTTCATCTAAGTAAACTCTAGCTGATACTCTCATACCCTTTTCTTTTGAGCTAGGTATATCATATACTCCATCACGTATTTTTTCTAAATCTGCTTTATTAACCATTGTTAATCACTTATAATAATATTCATTAAATTCATTTAATTATTTGAAAAAAATTTATTTATTGATAATTTATCATTATATAATTATGTGTCTTTAATAGTAATTAAATTTTGGACATTTCATCTTTCCAATGATATGATGATTATTATTATATTTAAATAGTACAAAAATTATCCATACAATTATCTTTTTGATAATTTTTTCATAGCCAAATTACCTTTGTAGTAAAAAAAGGGTGGGAAAAGATATGTTCCGGTAACTTGGCAATGGACTAGTGAAGACACAATTGATATGCAATTCTGACTATTACTTCTAGTAAACGATAATTATCCAAAACATGTCCTATTCAGAGGAGTTTAATGTCTGAAGATTGAATAAAACATCTGAATATCTTATATTTCCTATTTGATAATTACAATTTAATCATAGTTGTTTTAAAAACATATGTGCTATCTATTCTATTTTTTTAGAAATTTCCAATGCTAGCTGAACAAGGGGATTTACAATCCTAGCCACTGAAGGACTATAAGAAAATTCTTTTTGAACAAGTTCTCTACATTTTAAGTTATTAGTAATGGCAAATGATAAAACATCTATTCTTGATGAAAGATCACTTTTTGATAACATTTGACAACCAACAATGGTACCATCATATTTACATAACATTTTAATATATAACCTAGTATTATCTGGATAGTATCTTGCTTTTTGCCTTGTTTCAATGATTTGACTCACTACTGGCATTCCAATCATATCTGCAAACGATTCAGTAATACCACATGATGCATAATAGTAATTACCTACTTGTGATACTACTGTATTGACAACAGGCTCAAATGTTATCCTGTTACCTGTTAGGTTATTTGCAAGAATCATAGCCTGGCGGACTGCAGTAGTGCCTGCAGGTGAATAGGTTTGTGTGCCTGTTATATGACTTTTTACTTCTACACAGTCCCCAATAGCATAAATATCCTCAACACTTGTTTCAAGATATTCATTTATTTTAACTGCAAAATCTCCAATTTCACATCCTGCCATCTTAGCCAAGCTAGTGGATGGAACCTTAATATTAGGCAATATGATTACATCGGCAGATATAATTTTATCGTTATATTTAATTTCTTTCCTAGAATACTTTGTAGTGATGTATTTGATGTTGGCGTTTGTTTCAAAAGTTACATTATTATTTAACTCCACTAGTTTTTCTGAAAGTTCATTATCTAAGAACAATGGTAAAATATTAGGTGACTGTTCTAAAAATGTTACGTTATATCCATTCTTTGCAAGCTCATATGCACTTTCAATACCAATCGATAAATTTGAAATGAATACAATATCCTTTTTATCCTTTATGGACTCTTGGATAAGTCTTCCATCGTCAATATTTGTTAATGGATGTATATTGTCCATGTTATCTATGTCAAATTCTGGATTAATAAGATCCGAACCTGTTGCAAGTACTAATTTATCATATGTGATTGTATCATTTTTTCCGTCTTTTTCAAAAGTAATGGATTTATTAGTTGAATCTACACTAGTGACATTAGTTGATAAATGTAATTGTATGTTCTTATCTCGATAATAATCTGCTTCATGCATTATTATTTCATCAAATGATTCAATGCATCCACCTAGAACTAAGGGAATAGCACAAGGTGAATATGCTATTTCCTCATATTTTGTAAATATGATTATTTCACTTTCATCATCATTTTTTCTTAAATTTGATGCTAATGTTAATCCTGAAGCACCTGCTCCTACAATTACAATGCGCATTTTTTTATCTCCAATTGTTTATATACATTAATTATATTTTTTGACTTATATGAATATAATGAATAAAATTTAATAGAATATACATGGTTTAATCAATAAATAAGAAGAAATATGATGTTTATATAAGCATAGATAAATTATATTGTTGTATAATATTTAGGCATATCCGTATATGTTCCCTTTCTATGATGGATACTTTCATATTCATCATATCCTCACTATTGTTCTTTGATGTTTTATCATTTACTTGGAATTCTGATTTACTGGGGGAGGGGTGTTGTTTTTTCATTGTATATTACTGTTGTATTGTTTGCTTCTTTTGTGGTAAATGTTGTTGTGACGTGTTTTAGGATTTATTATTATATTCTGTAATGGTTATTGACTATTATATTCATCAGGATCATATGCTTTCTTCAGTCACATTGTATTGTCTATTAGATAGTGTTACGTCAAATAATTAATTCTTTGTTTGGGTCAGATGGATATTCTTGATTATACAATATAAAACATAACGCACTCAACGAAATAACAGAAATAGATAATTTCCTAGGAAAATCATCATTATTATTCAAAAAATTAAATTCATAGAAACATTAAAAAAAAAGTATTAACAAACCAGAAAAAAATATAATTTTATCAATACTCTAAAAAAAGGAAGAAGAAATGTAGGAATTATAATATTACAAGTCAACTATAAATCGTATATGATATTTTGAATCATCTTTTTCTATTAGCATATTATGGTATGTTATTGCTTTGACTTCTGTCTTATAATTGTAGATAGTGGTATCATAAATATCTCCGGATATTGTGGCGTTTAATTTATATGTGTTTTCTTTATAGTTGATGTCTAACTGATACTCTGATGCGATGAAAAATTCACTGTCTAATAATATGAGCAATTCAGTTATCCAGTCATAAAGTAGACTCTCATTGTCATCTGCTTCCAGAGTAATGTTTCTTGTAGTTGTATGTTTTATCTTATCAATATCTGTTATAAGATTCATTGTAGCAAGAGCACTGTTTATAAATGCATCATTTAATTTTTCTGAGTATACTTCAATTCCAATGTCTGCTGTTGTTTCAAAGTATTTAAATCTTTCCTCACACATAAAATCACGTACTTATTTTTAGTTGAATCCTATTCATGGTCTTTTAGAATCTTTAAGATTTTCCTTTATTTCATTTGCATCAAATCTTAATGTAATAATGCGGCTGTTTCCTTTAGAACCAGAACCTGTATATGTTGTGTCAATTAATCTTAAAAATTCTAGCTTATTGATGAGCCTATTGAATGTTGGGTAACTAATTTTATTTTCACGATTATAGGCCTTATGCAAATTTCCTGAGGTACTGCTCTGATTAAGTCTTGCAATAAACAATAGTAAATGTTTTTCCTTATCTGATAAAGTGTCAAGAATATAATTAAGGCTCACAGAACTGGATGATTTGAATGCTTTAAGTACATCATCCTCTTCAATGTTACGTGATGCATTAATTTCAGCATTATTACCACTAATTCTTAACAAGTCAATACCTAGACGAAGATCTCCTCGTTCATATGTGTATTCTGTGATTTTGTCAATCAATTCGTCACTAATCACGTCTGGATAAAATCCTAAGCGAGCCCTTTCTTGTAAAATCTTAAATGTTTCATCATAGGTATAGGGATTGAAATGTACTTCATTAGCATTAAATATTGAACCTACAGTTTTATCTAATGCATATCTGAATTCAACATCACTTAATACTGCAAAGATACCTGTACGTACTCCTTCAAATGATTCGTGTGCTCTTAATATTTCATAAAATACTGTGCTTATAACATTTCCCTGAAATAGATGGTTAATATCATCCAATGCAACAATAAGTGCTTTGTCACTATCGTAGAGTTCTGTCATTATCTTGGTATATATTCTTGCAAATGGTACACCTGTTTCTGGGGGTCTGTGACCAAAGATTTTATTATATATTTGGCTAAATATGTCGAATTTTGTTGAGTGTAGTTGACAATTGATATATACGCATATTATATCATCAGAACAGTCAAGTTCGGCCATTTCAAATAGTTTCTTAATAGCTGTAGTTTTACCTGTAGCAGGTGGGCCGAGAATAATGTTATTGGTAGGTTTTCCCTTAAGAAGTGCGGGTCTTAAGGATAAGGCCATTTCTTCCATCTGTGAATGTCTTAGATTAAACTCTTCAGGAATATAATCAGAGTTAAAAACACTCATATCCTTAAATATTGTTTCATCATACAATAATATGTCACTTATTTCCATCTCATTTATACTTCCTATCTATTTTATTATAGAATGCTTCCAATTGCAAATGATATAAATGCAATTATCATTCCTATCTTCATATTCTTTGATACTTTATGTAACGTATCAACATCTTGATTTTTCAATGCTTTATATCCTGAATATATGAATATAACATCAGCAATAAGTACTATGATTAAATATGTAATGGAAAATAATCCAATAAAGTACAAAATCGGACTAAGGATACATGTTATGATATTTAGTATGAATGCTAGTTTTACAGCATTAACTTTTCCATATACTATTGGGAATGTTTTTGCATTTTCCTTTTCATCTCCTTCAACATCCTCTGTATCTTTAATGATTTCTCGTGATAAAGTCATCAGAAATGCAAAGAAACCTAAAATAATACTGGTAGTTAAATTTCCTGTTATTAATCCACCAAATACAAAGGTTAATCCTGTAAGAAGACTAACTGTAATGTTACCAATTAAGCATCTTGTTTTAAAATCATATGCATAAACAATCATGATGATGCTACATATTATAACAACAGCACCGTTGGCTATGGATATTATGAAACCTAATATTGTTGCTATTAAAAAAAGAAGCAGACAATAATGTAATGCATTGGATCTTGAAATCTTACCTGAAGGAATTGGACGTTCTGGTTTGTTAATTTTATCTATTTCATAGTCACAATAATCATTAATAGTATTACCACCGCCAGTTGCAATAAAAACACAGACAGCACCAATTACAATATCCAGATTATAAGTATGACTTACAATAGCCATTAATAAAACGGCAATGGATGCCATTATTGCATTAGCTGGTCGTAATATATCAAAATATGCTTTCATATGAATATTTCCTAAATCATTTTACTAATGATAAAACTTATCTATAATTAATATTTATTTATATGTAAGGTATTTAAAAAAACTTTTTCTTAATAAAGTAGTATCTTCTATTAGATAGTTGGACTTCTGGAATTATTTTGATGAAAACAAACTGTATTTAAAATTAAAGTCAATACTTCATATTATCTCCATAATAATAAACATTCATGTCTAAAGAACAAAAATAACTGTTTAAATATTAAAGAGTAAAAAAATATGATATTCGCATTAGTGTTTTTCTCATTAAGTTTTTCATGCATATCTCTAAAACATTAATGTTAGTTGTTATACTTTAAATAACTATTGTTATTTTTCTATGTGTCGAATAATTTGTTAGTAGTTAGGTAATTTATGAAAATTATTTGCATTGACTTTGTATCAGTTCATGTTTTTGATATATG
>SUTR01000071.1 GCA_015062825.1 Methanosphaera stadtmanae | reverse complement strand
CATTACATTTTTTCAAAAAATATATAAATATAATTATATATAGATTATATCATCTAATTTGATTTTTCTTATAATTGGGGTATTAACTAATACAAAAAGTGGATAAGAATAAAACTCTATTAAAAGTAGATAAAAACAAAACTCTATTAATGTAGGGAAGAAAAAAAATCTTTCAAAAGTATAAAAATATGATATATTGTGAGAAAGTATAATCAAGTTGGATATTTTTAATTAATTAAAATTCGTGATCGATCATGACATCGAAGAATGTAAAAATTATAACATTCTTGACAGTCATCCTATTGGCAATAATGCTAACAGGAGCAGTATCTGCGATTGACAATACAAACAGCACAGTAAGTACTGATAATACACAATCAACAGATACAATAGTTAAGAATGTAGAAACAACCCAGATTACGGACGACACACAAGAGGCTGTCGCAAACGATAATACAATAACAAAAAACAGTGACAAAACAGCCTTGAAGACAGAACCATCAGCTTTAGAATTAAGGAATGTGGGACCTACTGATGATTTAAAAGCAATCATTGAATCTAATGTAAATGCAAATTCCTTGATTTTAAATTTAGAGTCAGGTCAAACATACACTCCATCTGGTTCATCAGACTTTTCAACTGCAACAAATGATTATTGTACTTCATTAACCATAAACGGTAATGGAGCAACCATTGATGGTGAAAATTCAATATCATTTATTACAATAGCTAATGGATTTACTGTAACATTAAACAATCTTACAATCAAAAACATGGTTGCACAAAACGGTGGAGCAATTAAAAACTATGGAACACTCACAGTAAACAATACAATATTTGATTCAAACAATGCAATCTATAGTACTGGTAATAAAACTACCGTTGATGGTGGAGCAATATTCAGTGATGGTACAACTACAGTAAATAACTCAAAATTTACAAACAACCATATTATTGGTGGTGTAAATGGTGCTGAAGGTGCAGCTATACATGCAACTGGAGCATTATATGTATATAATTCAGACTTTGATGCAAACATAGCAGAATACACTGACACATCATCATCAAGTAATGGTGCAAACGGTGGAGCAATAGCTGTAGTTAACAGTATTTCTGACTTTATAGTTGATAATTCAACATTCACAAACAATAAAGGAAGACACGGTGGAGCAATACTTGTATATGATTCACAAGGTAGAAACCAGGGAACTAAAAAAATCACCGGTTCAACATTCACTGGAAACCAAGCTATCTATGGTGGAGCTATAGAAACATACAATGACTTAATCATAGAAGACTCAACCTTTGAAGAAAACAGTGTTAAAGGTATAGGATCAGATAACCGTAACCCATTAGGTGGAGCAATATGTGTAAACAACCTTGTAACTGCCGGTACAGCTGGTAGTTTAACAGTGAAAAACACATCATTTACCAAAAACACTGCACCAGAGGCAAGTTCTACTGGAAACAAACAAGGTTATGGTGGAGCAATATATAACAGTGGTCCAGATGGTACTATTGATAACTGTACATTCACCGAAAACAGTGCATATTACGGTGGAGCATATTATGCAAATACCAATAGAACAGAATGTATGGATGTAACAATTACCAACAGCAACTTTGTAGAAAACACTGCACATGATGGAGCTGCAATATGGGATAAACATTACCAAAGTTCAACCACTCCAAGTACAACAACAATTGATAATTGTCAGTTTACCGATAACGTTGCTACATACAGTTATGGAAATACTGTGATAGCAAGTTACAGTAATTTAGTCATATCAGACACTAACATTAGTGATTCAAACAGGTATGCTTTAAATCTTCACCTTGGTGAAACTGCAAAATCTGTAGATAATGTTACAATCAATGGATTAAGTAACATAAACAGTTTTACAGCTATGATTCCTACTGTTACAGTAACCGATTATGCTCAGCTGGTTGCAGTATCTAAACAGATTAACAATGATTATACTGGTACAGCATCTGTAACAATTTCACTAGAAGGAACAGATTACACTGAAACCGAGCCAATAGTGTTTGAAAACAACTCATGTACTGTTACAATTAATGGTAATGGTAAAACCATTGACGCTAATGGTATGCAATTCTTAACAGTTGCAGAGGGAAAAACTGTTCAACTAAACAACTTAACCATTGCAAATGCAAGGGCAGCTAACGGTTCAGCTATAATGAACCTTGGTACATTAACAGTAAACAATGGACGGTTTGAAAACAATGTTGCAACTGAAAATGGTGGAGCAATATATGTTAAAGCAGGTACTAATGCTAAGTTAACAGTGAGAAAAACATCATTTATTGACAACAATGCTATAAATGGTGGGGCATTATTTACCAGTATTGGAAGTACAATAACTTTGGAAGATACAAACTTCACAAGCAACAATGCTACATACGGTGGAGCAATACACACATATAATACCACATTAACATTAACAAGAGTAAACTTCAACCAAAACAATGCAACATATGGTGGAGCAATCTGTGCATATAATACAACCAAAACAACTGCTAAAAATACAAACTTCACAGCTAACACTGCTGACAGTCAGGGTGGAGCAGTATGGAATGATCATGGATCTGTATTAACTACCAACAATACCAATTTCACCAACAACAAGGCAGGAGTTAGTGGTGGAGCAGTATGGAACCGTTATTCCAACATAACAGCAAACAACACTCAATTTGTAAACAACGAAGCAGGTAGTGGTGGAGCTATATATAGCAGTGTTGGAACAGTAGTTGCAAATCAATCCACATTCAATACCAATAAAGCTACATCAGATATTGGTAAAGGTGGAGCAATTTGGACTGATGATGAAATAAGCATAATCAAATCAGAATTTACTGAAAACACTGCTGTAGTAGATGGTGGAGCAATATACACTGGATTTAGTTCACGTTCATTTGATCCTACATTTACCGGATACAACATAAACATCACAGAATCCACGTTTGACTCAAACACTGCAGGTAATCAAGGTGGAGCAGTATATACCACATATATTACCAACATTACAGACTCCAACTTCACAGCTAACAAAGCTGCAAATGGTGGTGCAATATTTATCACACCTGATGAATTTGCTGACTTTGCAGGAGTAGAATATTCTGATGTAACAATTAATAATGTTACCTTTGATGCTAATGAAGCATTATACAATGGTGGAGCAATATACTCCAACGGAACATTAAATGTTAACGATTCAACATTCACCAACAATAAGATGACCACACATCAAGCTGCTGGACGTAATGATTATGGTGGAGGAGCAATCTGTGCATTTAAAGAATTAAATGTAAACAATTCCGTATTTACAGAAAACCTTGCAGCTCACAATGATGTAGAGCCAAGAGGTGACGGTGGAGTAGCAGGTGCAATATTAGTATTGAATAATTCACAAGCTGTAAGCATCACATCATCTAACTTCACTGCAAACAGTGGACGTCACGGTGGAGCAATCACCATTAACAACAATGATGTTGAAAACACCAACAAAGTAACAATTGATAATAACAACTTCGTTGAAAACACTGCATTATACGGTGGAGCAATAGATACATATCAACAGGTAAACATTACCAACAACAACTTCACTAAAAACGTCATTACCGGTCAAGGTAGTGGTGAAAGAGTACCTATGGGTGCAGCAATTTGTATAAACCAGGGTAATGATGAATACACAGTAATAGTTCAAAACAACAATTTCATAGAAAACGAAGCTAAAGACAATGGAGTCAGTGGTGTAATCCATACACAGAATGGAACAACATTAACCTCATCCAATAATCTATATGAAAATAACAAAGCAACCGATACAGGTGTAGTAACCGTATTTGACAAAGCAACATTTACCAATGATACATTCATAGGAAATACTGCAGATTATACTGGAGTATTCACAAACTACAATGATTTAACTATTGATAACTGTACATTTGAAAACAATGAAGGTAATGGATATGGTGATGTATTATATGAGTTCTCAGAATCAACAATCACAGACTCTATATTTATCACACAAAATCCAGATTATGACTTAGTAAAACCATACAATCAACTTACTGCAACAAATAACACAGTTAACAATGTAGAAATAGATGAAGGTTTAATCATTAAGAAAGATGTTATCATGACCATAACCAATGCAACAGGTTACGTTGATGATGAAGCAACAATTACCGTTGAATTAGTTGATGAAGACGGTGAAGAAGTAGCATTTGGATTTGTACAATTTGATGATGGAACAGAAGTTACAGAAGTTGAAATTACAGGTTCACAAGCTACATATACAGTTACTTTAACACAAGTTGGAGTAGAAGAAATTACAATTACATTTGCTGATAATATCAAATATAACGAAGTTACTGATACAGGTAATTTCACAACAATATATAAACCTGCAACTATTACAGTTGATGAATTAATAGAAGCAGATGCAAAAGAAGATATTGAAATTACATTTGATGTTACATCAGAAGGTTCTGAAGTTGAAGAAGGAACAGTAACCTTAAAAGTTGTAAGTGAAGATGGAACACCACTTATAGGTGTACCAGACCAGACAGTAGACTTATCAACTGAAGACTGGATGTTCACACTAAACTTAGAAGCTGGAACATACTATTATAACCTATCCTATGATGGTGGTAAATATCAAGCAGATAATGTAACAGTAAAAGTAGTTGTATCACCAAAAGATGCAGTTATAACTATGCAAGAGGATAATATAATCGCATATCCTGAAGAAGAAGTTATAATAGAAGTATCTGTAACAGATTTAGAAAGAAATCCTATAAATCAGGGAACTGTAACTATTACACGTGATGATGATGTAATAGTAGGTGAAGCTGATGTGGAAGATGGAATTGCACAAATTGCATACACAGCATCAATAGATGATCTAGGAGACTATACTCTTACTGTAACATATGATGATGTATCATATATAGCAGAGGATTATACAGATGCATATCTTTCAGTTGAACAAATATCCATCTATGCTGATGTAGAAGAAGCAGAAGGATATATTGGAATACCTACTACAATAACAGCAAACTTTGAAACTGCTGATGAGGAAACATTACCTGTCGGTGTTGAAGTAGTATTCATGTTTGGTGATGAAGAATTAAATCGTACTGTTGTTGATGAAAATGGTGTAGCAACTATCGAATACATATTTGATGAAGCAGACGAATATCTTGTAACAATTGAATTTGCAGATTTACCAGCTAAATATGCAGTAGAAGATATTACTCCAAATACTGTTGTTATAACAGCTATACCTGCAATCATAAGAGCAGATCCAATGTCAATTGAAACACTAATTGGGGAAAGCGTAGATATAGATATAACAATAACAGCAGATATTCCTGATGCAGAAGATATCTCTGAAGGATACATCATAGTAACAGATAGTCAGGGCAAACAAATTGCAAGAGAAGCAATAAATGATGGTATGATTCCTACCCTTACAATTGATACTACAAAACTAGGATCAAACATCTACACAGTATCATATGAATCAACAGGTCAATATGAAGCAGAAGATATAACCTTTGAAATAATGGTAGATAATGTTGATACAACACTAGAATTCGAAACAATACCAGACTTAACTCTTGGTCAAACAGTAAATATTACCGTAAACGTAATGGCAGCTGATGATTCCATAATAAATGAAGGTACTGTAGAATTTACTGACAAGGATGGAAATCCAATAAGTCAACAATATGTTGTAAATGTTGTTGATGGTAAAGCAACCATTTCCTACACTGCAAACAAAGTAGGAAGCATAACAATAATTGCTAAATATGCTGACAGTATGTTATATGCTGAAAATCAAATAAACACTACAATAAAAACATCTAAAGCAGCTACAACATTAACAATTGATCCTATAACTGCAATAGTAGGACAAACCATAACCTTAACTGCACGCATAGAAAATGCTAATGACTACCTTGACATCAATGAAGGTAAAGTAGCATTTAAAGTAAACGGTAAAACCATTAAAGATGAAAATGGTAAAGTAATCTATGCTAAAGTAGAAGATGGAGTAGCAACACTAGAATATGAAGTACCAGAAAGCTGGTCAACTAAGGAAATCACCATATCTGCAGTATATAGTGGTTCAACCAATTACAACTCCTCAAGAGGAGAAACAGTTGTAGAAATGTCCTCAGGAGAACCTTCCATTGTAATTACCAGTGATGAAACATTCACAAAAGATACAGTAAAAACATTCACTGTAGAATTAAAAGATGGTAATACACCAATCAATCAAGGAAGAGTAGTCTTCAAGATAAATGGTAAAACATTAAAAGATGCTAATGGTAAAGTAATCTATGTTGATGTAGTAAATGGTATAGCATCATTAAACTTCAACATAAATGCAACCTACTATAAAACATCCTCATGGACATTAAAAGCAGTCTTTATAAGTACTGAATATGAACGTCTAGAAGCTACACAACAACTACAACTAGCAGCATAAGACGAAACTCTTATAAAAAGTGTCGTCCAATGATGACTATAAAAATCTGAAAAATCAAAAAATGGAAAATATGATTAACTGATAAATAGCATATGCTATTAATCATGCAATTATACTTTCCACATATATTTTTTTTTAAAAATGAACTTATACTTAAAAAACACTCAAAAACACTATTTTTTAACTAGCTACATATACATGTACCAGTACAATTTAACATACTTTCTAACATCCTTACTGGTTATACTTAAATCCTAACTTATTCTAGAAACACCTATAGAAAAATGTATTCAAACACACTACCAAAAAAATATAGGGATAGATCATACTCTACCGTTTAGATAAAAATTGTTCACAAATCTTATAATACTCATACTAAATTAGCATAACTTAATCAAAATAAGTGATACAATTTAATATACAATATAAACAAATATTCACATTATATTATACAATAACCTCCAGAATATCTCCTAAACAATAAAAAAACCAGATTATATCACTCTAAAGGTTATCATTTAACAAAAATCTTCATTTACAGAATTCATAAAAGAAAAATAAAAAAAATACTTAAATAAAAAAAGATAAAATACAATTCATCTAATTCAATTTTTGTTAAAAATAGTAATTTATATCATAATAGTTTAAAGACAATGGTTGGATTAGAAAATATGTAATAAATTAAAAATTCGTGATAATTCATGAAGTCTAGACAAATGAAAATCTTTACATTTATTTCATTAATCTTTATAACATTACTATTGCTAGGGGGAGTAACAGCATTTGATACAAATAACAATCAAACAACTGCTGACAATACAGTGATAACTAGCACAACAGATAATAGTTATATAGACAATGGAATAAACAATGAAGATATAAAAACGAGTATGAGGGAGATACAACAAATTACACAGGCAGACGCTAACGACGATATCTCCGGAGCAGAAGAACAAAACCAAATAAGTAAAACAATCAAGAAAGACACAAAAACAACAGCAGATATAACACTAGACAAAACACAGAAAACATTAAAAACAGATGATGAAGGAAACAATGGTCAAACAATAATACGAGATGTTGACACTTTAAATAATGATGGTGAAAACTACTTTAATGAAAGGTGGATTTACCAAGGATCTGATGAAATTCAACAAGTATACCCACAGGATGATTACTACTATTGTCAGGCTATACAGGACCTTTATAAGGTTACATACTTTAATTGTCCTATTTCCAAACAATCTGATACTATTATTGACTGTAAATTTTACACTGATAGTTCTGAGGGTGGTGTAGAATGGGGACTAATAGGATTCCAGGATTTAACCCTAACTGAGGATGGAGAGAATGATAGAGGAATAGGACGGGAATTCATGTATACTCATGAAGAAACACCTTCATGGGAAACTGGAGAATGGCAACTCCATCAATTCATTGCAGATTCAAGTATTAGGATGGAAAGTAGTACTTGGATACCGGTACAATTCCATATTAACTATGGTAAAGTATCAGTAACTTATCAAGGAAATACATATGGAGAATTCACACTCCCAGCTAATCGGAATACAGAATTATATCTTTGTCACAGGACATGGACTGGTGCTAATACATATTTAGGTGATGTAACAATCACTTCAAAAACAAATAAAAAAATAACTGCACATGATTTCTCTACATATGTAAATGGTGAAAAAACAGATGAATTAAATGTAAATCAGGAAGTTGAATTAACTACTGTATTGTATGATGAAAATAATAATGTAATTACTAAAGGTAATGTTCAATATTTCTATAAGAATACACCACTTGCAGATGCAGTAGCAATTGATTCAGAGACTGGTAAAGCAGTTTTACCTTTTACATTTGATGAGTCTGGAAATCTGGATTTATTCATAAGATATACTGATGATACTCATGAATATTATTCAGAAGATATACCTGTGTTGATTACAATTATTGGAGAACCTAAACGAATAGATTATTATTACTTTTATACACAAGTAAATGGAGAATATTCAGAAAATATTTATGTATATGATGAAATAGAATTGATTTCAACATTCACTGATGAAGAAGGAAACACAGTTACACAAGGAACAGTACAATATTTTATTGATGATGTTCCAATAGATGATGCAGTAAGTATTGATTCATCAACAGGAAATGCAGTGTTAACTCATACATTTTCTTCTCTTGAAGAAGTAACATTGACAGTTAAATACACTGATGAAACTAATACATATCTTCCTTATGAATTTCAAGAAACTCGTGTAATTGAAAAAAAACCAGTTACATTGACACTGGATGATGTATATGTGGATACTGATAGAACTACGGCTACTATTAAAGTCAGGGTAAATCCTGATAGTCTCTTTGTCACATCAGGTAGTGTGGAGTTCTTTGTAGGGGATACAAGTATTGGTACTTCAAATGTTGAAGATGATTCAACTGCAAGTATTACATATACTTTTCCAGAAGCAAAAGAATATATTATAAAGGCTGTTTATACTAGTGATAGATACGTAGCATACGATCTTACTCAAATTATACAGTTAAATAAGAATTATGCAGTTATACATGTAGAATCTCCTGTAGAAGGATTTTGTAAAGAAGAGTTATTATTTAATATTCGTGTAGAATGTGGTGGTGAAATTGTTAATGAAGGAATTATCACATTAATGAATGAAGATACTGAGTTAAATAGGACTACAATCAATAGTGATGGAAGTATTGATATAGGATATACTTTTCAGGAAAAACTATACGTTGTATATGTATCTTATGAGAGTGATAATTATTATGCATATAACACTTATATTGATTTAAATCTTTTTAATAAAGTTACAATTATTGTTGAGAATTATACATGTGATATTGATGAAGAAATAACTATTCCTATAATAGTAATGGATGGAGAAGAGATAATAAGACATGGAACAGTTGAGGTATATGATGAATATGATAATCAATGGTATTCTCAAGATTTATCTGAAGTAGATTCACCTGAATTCACTTATTACTCAGATATTGACGAAACACATACATTAACTATAAATTATTATGATTATGAGAATATTTATGATGAAACATCTAACTATTTTACAGTTACTGTAGTTGGACTACCTAAGATACCAGTTACACTTAGATTAGATGATGCATCTGGTTATGCAAACGACATGTTCAGAATATATGCATATGTATCTTCCGATGATGAAATCATTAATGATGGTGCTGTTTCATTTTATGATGAAAATAATGAAATAGGTTATGCTTATGTTAGTGATGGATGTGCTTCTATATATGTTATATATGATGATGTTGGTGAGCACAATATAAGAGCAGTATATGAATC
>SUTR01000070.1:8845-10489 GCA_015062825.1 Methanosphaera stadtmanae | reverse complement strand
TTTTTTTTTATTGTTTATCGTATTCTCCATATTCACAGCCAGCATTTTCTATTTTGACATGATCTATAAGTGTTCCATCTTTTTTATATAACTTAATTTCACCATAACCTGTTCCACCATTCCATAAACGGTTATGTAACTTAAGACCATTAGGTGCTTCATAATTAAACAACATCATTTCATCACGTTTACAATGTAATGTTAATTCCATACGTGAATTTTTATTTGAAGCATTGATTGTCCATGTATGAATATCTTCTCCTTCCTTAAAGTCAAAGTCAATTTTTACCATATTCCAGAATCTTGCAAAGTTATATTCATACATTGTACCTTCATAATAGAATCCTATAAGTAATTTTCGAGGTATTTCTATACCAAATGCTTTAGGACGTCCTCCACCTGCTTCAAATGCAGAGTTGTTTAATTTTTTACCAGTTATTAAACTAGTTATATTGCATGATGATATCCAAAGCCATGGGCTAGTAAAGTCTCCACCCCAATTCTTATCTGCATATCCATAGGATTTTTCTGGAATTACTTCATATTCAATTCCATCTAATGTAATTGTACCAGAATATTCTGTCTTTATACCTTCTGCATGCCAGAACATCTCGAATGAATTTAGTTTTCTAAATAACTTATTTGCACCATAACCTACGTTAAAAGTTATCTGTTTATCTATATCTAGATTCCATGACATATTACCGGCATCACACATGTACTCTGGATGTTCTTTCGCTTCCTGTTCTGTTACAATACAGGATCCTTCCATATGTGTTTCAGTTAAGCTACAGTTTCCTACTTTTATGTCAAGTTTATCATCAGGACATGAGAATTCATTCATTGAATAAAAGTTATGTATTTGTTTTGGATTATCTCCCCAACTTCCAACTTTTAGCATACAGTATGATGGTTTTTTACATAATCTTTGATTTTCAGGGTCTTGACCTAATGTTGGTTTATCTTCAGCTAATGCAGGATTACACACAAAATATTCTATAAAAAATGCTTTAGGTTCTTTTGTTTCTTTATTATATGCTGTTAATGAATGCCACCACCAATCATATCCTTTTTTTGCTAGAGGTCCATGTAACATATAATAATCACGTTCTATATCACTTTTATTCAAAAAATCACCTTAAATTTTAACATTATTGCTAATATTATATTTATCATTCTGTATATAAATTTCTATTTATTGTTTTTTAAATCTTCATGTTTTTTAATAAATCAACTAATGAAATTTGTTTTTATGGGTATATTATTGATATAAATGACTTTTTACAGCATTATGTTAATTTTTATAGTTCATATGATTTCCTTTATATAAATTTTTGAATTGGTTGTTTATGTTTAACAAAAAACAAATTATTTATTTTTCATCATCTTAACTAAATATAATTAAAAATCTTTATTAATTTGTTGTCTATATTCAACAAAATAAAAATATATTTTTCAAATAAAAAATTTACACAACAAATTATAAAAAAATTTATCATAATATATTTATACTTAACAAGATATAATTAAAAGTAGAAATATTAATCTGAAAAAATATTTATTCATGAGGGTTTCGTTTATGATTAAAAGAGAAAGCTATTTTAATATAATCAATGAGTTTATTGACAAAGATTTTATTAAAAT
>SUTR01000070.1:0-8745 GCA_015062825.1 Methanosphaera stadtmanae | reverse complement strand
GGTATATTGGAATTAAATGATAAACGAGCTAAAAAAGCGGTTTTAAAGGATATTTATGCTTCTATTGTTTATAATGATATTTTTGGAAGATATTCTATTAAAAAAATGGATTTGTTTAAAAGATTTGCTAATTATATCATGAATAAAATGGGTGAAACATTTTCTTCAAAAAGTATAACTAATTATTTGAAAAATAACACTGAAAAAACTTCAAGAAACACAATATTAAATTTTACAAATTATTTGGAAAATGCTTATTTCATATCTATGCTTAGAAGAGAAGATATTATTGGAAAGAAGATTCTCAGTACTCAACAGAAATATTACTTAATGGATCACGGTTTTCATAATGCATTAGAAAGCAACTGGACTAAACAAACACATGTTCTTGAGAATATTGTTTATATAGAATTATTACGAAGAGGATATGATGTTAAAATTGGAAAGATATATGATAAAGAAATAGATTTTCTCTGTAAAAAGGATGGAAATAAATGTTATATACAAGTAACTTGGCAATTATCCAGTCCAGAAACTATAGAGAGGGAGATGACTCCCCTACTTAAGGTTAGAGATCAGTATGATAAATATGTTTTCAGTATGGATGAACATGATATGTCTCAAAAAGGAATTAAACATAAAAATATCATTGAGTTTTTAAAGGATGATGACTTCTAGTTAGTATTCATTTCAACGATAAATATGTTATTTTCTTTTATTCCTATAGCTTTATTTAATTTAATTGTTTTATGATGGGGATATTTAAATTTCCATCTTGTGTGTTTACTAATATATCATTATCAAGAATGTGTTATATGATATAAAAGTTAGTATGTGCTATAATTTATAATATAATCAATTTATACTATTAATGATAGTATGTACTAATATATTTAGTATTTTTATAAATGCTAAAAATATTAACATGTGCTATTTTTTATATTATTTTTTCTAGTATGATTTTAAAATAGATTTATAGCATTTTTGTGTATGTTTCATATATATGTCGTGGTCATTATTTGGGTTTTGTTTATTTTATCAAATACCTTAATTTTCACAGCTTGAAATCGAACTTTAACTACTATATTTTACCAAGAACCACCAAGTAAAAATTTGAACTATAACTAAATAAACATAAAAGAATAGTTATATATAATTTTCATCATTTATATATAAATTATTTTATAAATTATTAAATATAGAATTTAAAAATTATAAAAATATATATTTATAAAGTAACATATTATATGTAAAGATGATTATTATGACTACAACAAATATATATAAAGGATTCCAATTACATATTCCTAAAGAAATTAGAGAAAAACATAATATAACTGAAGATGACCAAATATCCTGGAGAAGTGAAGGGGAGGATATAATTTTAAATGTTAAAAAACAAAGAAGTTTAAGAGATTTAGTTGGTTTGGCTACTGCAAAAAAAGAATTTGATCCAGTTAAATTAAAAAAACGTAGCCAACGTGGTGATATTTAATGATTTTCTTAGATAGTTGTTTTTTAATATCGTTAATATCTGATAAATCAAGTAAACATCTGGATGCTTTAGAATTGTTAAATTATGTTGATAATGAACATAAAGTTATTAATAGTTTAGTTTTATCTGAAACTTTAAATGGAATACATAGATGTGAAAAAAGAAAAAGTTTAGAAGAAATATATGACATACTGTGTGAAACGGCAGATATTATTTATTTAAAACAAAAAGATTATCTTGAAGCTATTAAATTAAGTAAACATTACAATAATGCCATAAATTATTCAGATTTTATAATTCTAAAGACTATGCAAGACAAAAAAATAAATAAAATAGTAAGTTTTGATGGCGGATTTGACAAAATTAAAGGAATTAATCGAATATATTGATAGAAGTATAATATCCTATTTGTGTTACTTCAAAGAAAGTTATTAGAGAAAGGTGTTCTAATGGTAGTAAATAACATATTCAATCAGAAGAAAATGAATGAATACATAAACAAATATTCTGACAAAATAATAATAAATCAACCCGACATGAATCCAGTAAATGACTGGATAAACAGATTAAGCAATAATACACTAGAAAAAGAGAAACAAAACTACATAAACTTCAAAGATATAATTCTAGGAAGATTACTTGGATATGAACTAGAAGACTTGGAATTTGAACATGATCCTGGAAGTGAAGGAAAACCTGTAGAATTCACATTCAAAAAGAAAGACAAGGAATATATGGTGGTTGAAGCCAAAGGAACAAAAACAAAAGATTTAAACAAGAAATTGAACTAATTGAAAAAAGTTTAGAAGAATAATTTAGAAATTTCTATATAACTATGAAAAGTTATATTTGTCTGTAGGGGTATACTCCTTTTTCTTCATATTCAATTTCTAGCCATTTTTTTAATATTTTTTCATTTATTTCGTATTTTTTATTATTTAAGTGTATTATATCTTGATTTTGAAGGTTAGTTAGGTAATTGCTTAGTGAACCTGATGAAATATTTAATTTGTTTGCTATGTCTATACGTTTTAATGGTTCATCTAGTAATAATATTATTATTGTTTGTTCTCTGTAGGATAGTCTTGTCCATATATTAATTAAATGTGAGCTTATTGCTGTTATTTTTTTATTAAATTGATTAATTATTTCTTTTTCATCTAATTCTTCATTGGTTGGTAGTAATGATGCAAAAATATTAACATATGATGGTATTCCTTTTGTACATTTGTAAAATCTTTCAAATCCTTCTTCTGAAAAGATTATCTCCGGTACCTTTTCATTTAGGTAATTTTTTACTGTTTCTTTTTCGAATGGATTTATTTGTAAGGTAATCATTCGTCCTCCAAATACTCCGTTTTGTCCTGCTATTTCTGATATAAATTTATCTTGTAAACTTGTTAATCCTGAAAATAGGTAAGCTACGTTTCTTTGATTCTGGATATAACTTCTCATTTTCCATAAAAATGATTCTTTATATTTTCCTAGTTCTTTGATTATTTGAAATTCGTCAATGAATATTATTATGCCTTTAATTTTATCTTGATTTTCTTCATATATTTTTTCCGGTAAATTGAAAACAAAATTCACGGTTTTTTCAGTATTTTCTTCTAATGAAAAAACGGGTAATTGAATTTTGTCTATTTTTATGAATTCTCTGATTTTTATATCGTTAGATTTGAAGTATTTTTCAAGTTTTTTATCCAATGTGGTTATATTTTGTTTATGACATTCTTTAATGATTTCTTTAAAAAAATAGTTCATTAATCCATTTATACTCATATTATTTTTTTGGAAGCATTCCGAGTGAGATAAATCTAAGTATATTGTTAAATAATCTTTTTCTAGTGTTCTTTTCATTTTTTGTAAAAATACTGTTTTTCCAACACCTCTTATGCCGGTTAATAATATATCCGGTGCATGTCCTTGACTTGTCGTTTCTAGTAAGCTTTTTAAATTATTTAATTCATAGTCTCTATTGTAGAATTCGTCATCTGTTAAATTTTGATTGTTACCCCAAGGTAAGTTAGACATATATAGTTTCTCCTATTTAATGTAATGATTATTATTTTAGTACATATTATGTTTTCTAGTAGTACTATATTTTTTATTATGTTTCTTATGTATATATATTTTAGTACATGCTATATTTTTTAGTATATATTATATTTTTTAGTACATTTGGATTGTATTATGTTTTTTAGTATGTATTATGTTTTTTTGGTATGTTTGCTTTGTATTATGTTTTTTAGTATGCACTAATTTTTTTTATATTTGTTATTTTTTGGCAAAATTTTTCTAAATTTGCATTTTTCTTTATTTTCCATTTTTGAGTATATTTCATCTATATGTCGTGGTTGATTTTTGATATTTTTCACATACTTATTTTTGGCTACTTTTTTGATTATGACTTGTGGATAATTTTACTTCGTAATACTATCGTATAACGAAGTAAAAACCATAGGTTAGTACACTAAAAGTGAATAAAAAGTGTAAGTAAAGTGTACACTTTTATGGCATTCGACAAACAATTTTTTTGTGAAAACATTAAAATATTATCTGGGTATGTTTGTATATAAAAATATCTTAAGTATTACATAATTCTTAAATGGGTAATAATAATATGTAATGAAAAATAAAGTAATACTTATATAAATATGCTTAATAATTTAATTCAAAAATCACATATTAAAAACTAGAAATAAAATATTTATTTATATTTGATTATTCAAATTATATATAAAGAATAGGGAGGTAATGATAATGAATGAAGATATTAAATTAAATATTGAAAAATTTAAAGATGTAATACATTATGTAATATCAAAATGTGGACATAAAAATAATTTCACACAAAATGTATTATATAAATTGTTGTATTTCATTGATTTTGATTACTATGAATTATATGAAGAATCATTAACTGGTGAGAAATATATTCATAAATTCAGAGGACCCGTTCCAATTGATTTTGATGAAGCAATAAATTTATTAGTTAATGAAAAAAGAATTAAAGAAAACAATGATATAGTAGTTACATTTCCAAAAATTACCTATCATTCATTAAAAGAGCCTTCTTTAGATAATTTGACACAAAAAGAATTAAATGTCATAGAAGAAAATATACTGAAATTATCAGATATGTCAAGTGCAGAAATTAGTAATTATAGTCATGGAGATCGTCCATGGAGAATATCTGATGATAATGAAGAATTAAATTATGAAGCTGTATTCTATAGAAAACCAGAATATTCAGTGAGGGATTACTCTGAAATATAAAAGAAGAATTTTTTCATTATCATCCTAAATTTCTTAAAGAATTAAAAAAGTTTATTAAAACACATAAATGTCCAACACTTAAAGATGATTTGAGTCTTCTTGAAGATATGATTCTTGATGATTTGGAAGAAAATCATAAACTTTCATCAGAATATCATAGGATTGGAGGTTTAAAACCTTATGTAACTCAACCTGCATTTGTTTTTAAAGATTTTCGTTGTAAAGGAATAAAAAAAGGTAAAAAATCAGGTTAGAATTACTTTTATATTATTTTCCGAGTATATTTATTTCACAGAAATATATCATAAAAATCAAAAAGAACTCGAAGATAAAGAAAGAATAAATGATTTATTCAAGTAATATAGTTTTTATAGTTTTTTTTATTTTATTTGCAGGATGTGTGACAATAGGAAGTATCATCTGGCTAAAAAGATTAAAAATGTTGACAAGAGATATGTAAAAAATGTATACAAGACAATTATAAGGTCATTGGATGAGCTTGAAAAATTCCAGGAAAGTTTTGACAATCAATTCCTGGAAAAGGGTGGCATTGACATGTATCTGGGAACACTTGATGAACCTGTTGATTCTATACAGGCACTGATAGATGATGATGAGTTAAATATGGATGAACTTCATAGTATTCGAATGAAAATTGAAAAAGCATTGGAATCTAATGAGATAAGTCCTGATTATATTTTAAATAGATTCTATTATCTGTTGGATAACAAAGAAAAAGAGCCGCTTGTAATGGGTTCTGCTAAGATTGGGCACTGTCCATACTGTGATAAATTAGAATTCGAAAACGGGGTTTGTCAGGACTGTGGATATAACCTTCTTGACAAAAAACTTGAAGAAATTAAAAAAGAGCTGGAAGATAAAGTTGACCCTGATACAGGCGTGTATAAATCACTTCTTAAGACAATTGATGAAAAATCTCTGGACAGGGATGAGGTAATCCGTGACCAGATAGAGATATCTGCCTGTCAGCTTTTGAACTATGTCAACCATCTGGCTGATTATCCAAGCCTTCCGAACTTTGATGACAACAATGAAGTAAGCGAAGAGTTATACGTCAAATATCTCACAGATAATGGGTTTATAGAGCTTAAGGAGAATACTCACAAGAACGATGAGAAGGAGTTTATTGATGGGTTAAGACAAATGGGGGCAGTGCCATCCACAATGGCATACAAATCCCACATGCACCGCAAATACAGATACAAGATAACCAAGAAAGGAAGAAGATATTATAATCAAAATAAGATAGCTAATCTATACATAGATAACGTTCTAAACTTGCCATATTATCGGTTCAAGAATTTCTACAACAAAAACATCGATTCACTTAGTGAAGATGAAATTTTGTGCCAATATATAGGTCGTGTCAAAAAAGAAATAATAGAACGGGAAGATTTGGTTGGATACAATGATGTATGTCTTACAATGCTTAACATACTCAACAATAATGATGATAAGAAGAGGTTCTTCACTTTTATGATAAAGTCTCTCATATGTAGATTAAACTACTATTTGATATCAGTAGAGAATCCGAACTTTGCACAAACACCAATTGATGCATATAATGAAGTGTTTTTAAATGAATGTAATGGCATGGTAATGGACTATGACTATGATGAAGCATTTGATGAGGCTTATGATAGTATAGAAATTGAAAGTCTTAAGGCTAATCGTGAAATTCTTTACAATCAGATTGAAGAAATTCTTGAAGCAGATGACATATCAATGATTAATGATCAACTGTTGATTAAATATAATGACATAAATTAATCATAAATTTCATATTTACTGATCAAAATAACAATACAACTACTCATATACAAAATATTTTGATTAGGTAAATTCACCTCCTATTTTTTGAATATTTTTTTTATCTATTAATTAATTTTTATTATACTTTGATATAACTCTATATTTATAAGGAGTAGGGGATTATCTGATGTATAATTGAGTAAATATCTAAACATTGTTAAAATATATATTATATTACTAACAGATTTTATATTATAATTTATGGGGGATAAGATGAACTTTAAAGATATTTTTACTAAAAATTATGTTAAAGGTTATTTTAGTAGAAACAAGAAAATATATTTGATTTCAATAGTCCTTTTTCTATTTTTAGGACTATTTGGTATGGCTGTCCGAGGAGTTCCAGATGCAGTTAATATCACTGCTAACAGTTTAGATGATGATATTTATGATGATACTTATTTAAATAACACAACAGAGGGTAATTTCAATGGATTTTTATCTTTATTTGTTAATAATTCAATTAATGATGTTAGTTGTATAATTGGCGGTTTGCTGTTGGGTATACCAACATTATTTATTTCATTTACAAATGCAACGAATTTCATATCCATATTTTTAACTTGGCCTGCAGATACAATTATATATGGAATTATTCCTCATGGTATCTTTGAAATACCATCCAGTTTATTTGCATTAGCTGGTGGAATAATGTTGTTTAAAACGGAATTAAATATTATTAAGGGGCTATTAAGCAGTAAAACTACTGTAAATGAGCAATTAAATGAATCTGAATGTCTAATTAAGGATGCAATAATTACTATAATCATAGTATTTGTTTTATTATTCTTTGCTGCACTAGTAGAAGAGTATATTACGCCGGGTTTAGTACTTTCACATGTAACGAGTATATAAGTGTCATCCTTCCTTTTTTTAATTTTTTTTTACTCAAATATTTGTTTGGATAAATAATATGTCTAATATTGTCTCTCTTCATAGGAATATTTGAATAAATTATAAATTTTACATCATCCAAATAGATAATTTTCTTAAATATTGTTTTATGAAATTAGAACTTTTGAAAAATATATTTTAAACTGCATTCAATTGATAGAAATAGTATTATCATAATTATCGTGTATTCAAAAATATTTAATTTTATTTTTTTTTAAATTATTTATTTATCTTCTTATATCTATTTGATAACTTAAATTCTAGATTTTATAAATAATATTCATTATTTAATCTATTTTTTATTATTTAAAAGTTTACATTATCTTTTAGGTTATATTATACATTTTACTAAATTATTTTATATAATTATTTTATATAAATTTAGAAAAATATTTAAAATATGAAAATTAAAAATAACATTATATTTTGGATTATTTATTTCTTATTTTATTTCAATTTTTGATGGAATTTAATGTACCATATTATTATTGAAACTGTTTTAAACGATGTTTAATTAAATATTGATTTTTTTTAATCTTTTTGGTTTTATAATTAGTGTATCTTTGGATTTATTTATAAATAGTATGTTTATTTTTTTTTAATTAATTTTATTCGTTTGTTTAATATTTAAACTTAATCTTATTCGACTATTGGCAATATTATGTTTATTTTTTAGTAAATATTGTACTATAAATAAAAATTAACAGTTGTTCTATTTTAGAATCTGTTTCTAAAAGATTTTAAAATTTTTAATAAAAAATTATACAAATGCAAAAAATTTTATTTTATTATAATCACTGTATAATTAAAATAAATTAAAAATTCGCATTAATTTTATAAAATATGTTTATTTCTAGATTGATATTAACTTTAATTAGAAATTATTTAATCATATCATAAATCGTTAAGTATTTAAAGAGTTATACAAATATAAAAACTGTGAGTAAAGCAATGATATATTTACTTACATTTAATAGGAGGAGAACTCTTTGAAATTTCATATGAAATCTAGTTTGATGTTTCTTATTATAACATTAATACTACTCATCGGAATGACAGCCATAAATGCATCCGATGTAGATCAAACTAGTACACAAGAAATAATTAAACATAATGAAGTTTCAACGACAACTACCACAACTGCTTCCGTAGCAGGGGGTAATGTTGATGAAACTCATAAAAATGATGACAATTTGAAAGAAGAAGAGACGACTATTGAGAAGGTTAATAATACAAAGACAAAA
>SUTR01000069.1 GCA_015062825.1 Methanosphaera stadtmanae | reverse complement strand
ACGGTAAGGTAATCTATGCTAAAGTAGTTAACAATGAAGTAATTGTTGAATATACATTACCTGATTCATATAAAGCAGGAACATATACCATAACAGCCACATACATAGGCACAGATTATAGATTAGAAGCTACTGAATCACTAACAGTAACTAAAGCCTAAAAAAAATAATTTTAAAGGGGTAGAATTATACTACCCTCTTCTTTTCCTAATTTTTTTTAATAATCATTTAAATACATCTTCCCCTCATAATCATTATAAAAAAAATATTTTAGAAATCATATACATCTATACTTAAGATAATATTTTTATAAGCTTCCACTTACTAAAAAAAACACTCAGACAAAAAAAACAATCAAGACCACCCCATCCAATAATAAAAAAACAAACACAAACCTCCAATTACAAAAAAAATAAAAAATCAACAACCATAAAAGTAAAACAAAAGTCAATGCCCCCCCCCCCATAAACAAAGAATAAATGTTTATTAATAAACAAAACAA
This sequence comes from Methanosphaera stadtmanae, assembly GCA_015062825.1. Taxonomy (GTDB): domain Archaea; phylum Methanobacteriota; class Methanobacteria; order Methanobacteriales; family Methanobacteriaceae; genus Methanosphaera; species Methanosphaera stadtmanae_A. The sequence goes on along the minus strand of SUTR01000069.1, from coordinate 10,041 downwards.
TAACAAAATAAACACTTTTAAAAACAAAAAATAACACTTTAAATATATTAATTATGAAAAATAAAACATTAAAACAATAATAAGAATATGATAAAAAATAAACAAAAAATAAACAATACAAACTTAAACAAATAAATCCAAAAAACACACAGACACATCAAAAGAAATCCAATCATACAAAATCTTATTATTAATATATTAAGAAGTGAAAAACATGAACAAGAATATAAAAAGTATATTCTTTGTATTAACCCTGTTTACATTACTACTTGGTGTAAGTGTTGTTAGTGCTATTGATGCAAATAATGATACTCATATATCAGAGGATACAAGTGATGTAATAGCACCAGAAGTAACAACAACTACTAAAGGTAATACTGTAGAAAATACAAAGAATGTTGAACGAATAAAAAATGATAATGAAGCTATAATTGTAAATAATGATACTGCTCGTTTTGTATTTAGTGGAGAAAATAACTCATTAAATGAAAGTATCAAAGAGGCAGATACACTTGATTTTCAGGGAACTATAAGTAAAGTAGACGGATTAAACTCTATCTTAATTAATAAACCAATTAATATCATAACATCTACCAACAATGGACGAATAGAAAACTTAAACAGTATAACATATAACAATGGTGCAAGTGGATCTAACATCACCGGAATATATACATATAATACACAATTCTATGTAAGAAATGCACATAATATAGTATTTGATAATATTAGCAATGTTGTAGTTTCTAAGGCTATTGGTTGGGGTGTAGGACAAACAAGTATTGGACATAATTCAACAAATATAACAGTTAAAAACAGTTATTTCTACACTAAAGATAATGGTGGAAGCAGTACTTTTGTATTTAACTGGGCAGACAATTCAACATTAGTTAATTCAACAGTTGAAGCAGATGGAAATGTAGGAAATCTTGTATATCTTACAACATACAATGTAGATTTACCTAGTGGAACAACAGCAAACTGTAACAACCAAATACTTAACAATACCATACGCGGACCAGAAAAATCACTTGCAATATGTTGGGCAATAGCACTATCAGGTAACAATAATACAGTAGACGGTAACACTATCCATTATGTAGGTACTGGAATAACTGGTCAATGGGGAAGTGGAATAACAGGAGAAGGTATAGATGACAATGCAACAAGCCTAGTAAACAACAGTAACCACAAAATATTCAACAACAAACTATACACAGGAACAGGATTTACAGGAATCACAGGATGCATACTAATAAACAACACATTCTACAACAACAGCAGATTCAGAATCGGAAATGATAGTCTAGTAATCAACAACACCGCAAACAACTTAGAAGTAATGGGTACGAATTCAATAATACGAAACAACAACATAACAAACAACCAAACATACACAATAAACGGAACCGGAACAAACAACACTATCAAAGACAACTATCTAACATCACTAGATAAATATGGTGATGAATCCGTAAACCTAAACAAAGAACTAAACACCATAGCAAACAACACACCGATTGTACAAAACATTATAATTACTGATGAAACATATTCTGACTTCTTTGATGATGAAAGTAATATCAAATTGGATGTAGTAAAAAACTATACAAAAATATATTTAACTGGTGAAATATATAATAAAGACTTCAAATTTAACAATATTATAACAAATATCTACAATAATCAAAGTATATTATATAATTCAACCTTAGAATTAAATGAAAACTCCAAAGTAAAAATAGAAAAATTAACCATAAACAACACAGATAAAAAAGCTTTAATAATCAATGCAGAAAATTCAATCATCAAAGAAAACACAATATATGCATACGCTATTAACAATATTACAGAGTTAATTACAATAAATGCAGACAATACAGTCTTTGAAAACAATAATATATACTACAATCAAAGCATAGAAACAGAAAATCCAATTGTAACTCTTAAAATAAATTCAGAAAACAATAATATAACTACAAATACTATTCAAATTATAAATCAAACAAAAGTATCAAATCCAGTAGTAGATAATGTGATAATTAATGGTGTAAAATATGAAGAAATTATACAGAATATGATAATTGACGAAATGGTTAGCTATGACACTACAGCATATATAAATAATTCAACTTTTAATATTGTAGATACTGGTGATTATGAAAGTTTAATGATTGGAAATGATTCATTCATAAACAATTCACATATAAATGCATTCTTAGTAGCCGATGGCGGACTAAATGAAGGTTTAAAAATCATAATATCAAATTCCACATTAAACGGAGGATTAATATTATTAAACAATGCCATAGCATATATTGACGATACTGTAATACTTGGCGAAAACTTCTACTATGATGACATGGATGGAACACTTATTGATGACACTTGTAAAGTCATTACTAATAATACCCAACTAATAGATATTCTTTCACAAAAAGGATTACCAACAGAAAACATTAATGATACAAACAGATTCACAATAGACCCAACAACAAGCACAATACCAACATCACCTGATACTAACCCCGAAGTTAAAGATGTGATAATTAATGGTGTAAAATATGAAGAAATTATACAGAATATGATAATTGACGAAATGGTTAGCTATGACACTACAGCATATATAAATAATTCAACTTTTAATATTGTAGATACTGGTGATTATGAAAGTTTAATGATTGGAAATGATTCATTCATAAACAATTCACATATAAATGCATTCTTAGTAGCCGATGGCGGACTAAATGAAGGTTTAAAAATCATAATATCAAATTCCACATTAAACGGAGGATTAATATTATTAAACAATGCCATAGCATATATTGACGATACTGTAATACTTGGCGAAAACTTCTACTATGATGACATGGATGGAACACTTATTGATGACACTTGTAAAGTCATTACTAATAATACCCAACTAATAGATATTCTTTCACAAAAAGGATTACCAACAGAAAACATTAATGATACAAACAGATTCACAATAGACCCAACAACAAGCACAATACCAACACAACAAGACAATACACCTGTTGATGAAAGTCCATATATAACTAATGAAATAATGGTATTAAATGGTAAAAACAATTATGTTTACAACAATTACATTTATGTTAATTCAACAGGAGCAATCCATGGAATAATCATTAATTCCGATGATAACAAAGTTATTAGAAACACTCTACGATTGAGATCTAATGATAATATAACCGCAGTTGATATCATAAATGCTAATGATGTTGATGTTTCACGAAATCCAATAACCATAACCAAATCAAATAATACCTATGGAATTGTTATAGAAAATAGTTCTATTGCAAATAATATCCAATCAAATACCATAACAATTACTGCTGACAATACTGCTTCTGCAATAATATTAGAAGGAAGTAATATTAAAGATGAAAATATTTCAAGTAATACTCTAAGAGTAACTGCAAACAATAGCATTGGAATAGCAATTAAAAGTAAAGAAGATAAAATAAGCAACATAACAGTTGATTCAAATACAGTTCATGTTAAAGGACAAACTGCTAATGCATTACTAATAAATGCAAACAATATAATAATGAAAAATACACTTAATGTAACTATCATAGCAAATGATGAAAATAGTGAAGAAATTGATGATAACATCATCTCATCTGCAATATTAATAATAAATTCTGATAATATAACACAAAATTCCAGTTATACAGATATATATACAAATACTGCATCATTAATATTAATTAACACAAGCAATTCAAATATTAATTACATAAGAAACAAAATAATTACAAATGAAACACCAATTTTAATAATCAACTCAACAAACAATACCATAACTAACTGTGAATTAAATACAACACAAGAATATACAATCATAGGCGAATCCTCAACAAATAACATAATTGAAAATAATTATTTGATAGCAAAAACATTAACCGGTGATGAATCAGTAAAACTAAATAAAGAAACAAACACAATAGCAAACAACACTCCAAAAATAGAACTAATCATAGACACAACAGAATTCACACCAGGACAAACCACTACAATCAAAGCAGGAATATACTTTGATGGAGAAATACTCACAGACATCACCAAAGGTAAAGTAACCTTCAAAGTAGATGGCAAAACACTGAAAGACACAAACGGCAAAGTAATCTATGCAAAAATAGTAAACGGACAGGCAACAATAGAAAACTACGTTGTACCAGACACATGGAAGGAAGACTCAACAATACAAGCAGTATACTCAGGATCCACACAATGCGATAAACTCACAAGTGAAAAAACAGAAATAACTATAAACAAAGAAGCACCAACATTCACCATCGACCCCATAGAACCAACAGCAGCAGGAAGTACAATCACACTCAAAGCAACAATCACAGACAACAACAAAGTAATAAACACAGGAAAAGTAGTCTTCAAAATCAATGGAAAAACAGTAAAAGACGAAAACGGTAAGGTAATATATGCTAAGGTAGTAAATAACCAAGTTGAGTTTGAATACACATTACCCGATTCTTATAAAGCAGGTTCTTATAATATCACTGCTACTTTCATATCAGCAGATTATGAACGCCTAGAAGATAGTAAAACTTTAACTGTCAATTAATTAAAAAATTATTTATAATCATATGGGAAATTGTTTTCCCATGAATACTTTTTTTTAACTATTATCATATTAAGCTACATAATCTATTAATTAACATAAAACAAAATATTTTGTCAAAAATTATAATTTATTAAGAATTTTAGTATAATAATTCAATATTTTTTATTATTAACATTTATATATTATAAAATTTATATTATTAATCATGAATATAAAAAGTAATAAATTAAAATTAGACGAAACACAATATGAAGTTGCAAGACTAGACAAAGAACAATTGAATAATCTTATATTTGATTCTGAAGATGAAGATTTGAATGATTTTATTTTTAATGAGTCATTGGGTTATTGTAAAAAGAGTTTAGCAGTTGTGTATCTTGTGTATCCGGGTAGTACAGTACTGGGTTATTTTTCATTATCAGCAGATTCTGTCAAGATTAATGAAAAATTGGATATTAATCTTAAATATTATCCATCACTCAAAATTGGTCGTTTGGCTGTTGATAAGAAATTTAAAGGTTGTGGTATAGGTACCTGGATTATTGATTGGATAATAGGTTATATTTTAAAAATAAGATCAGGTCATGGAATTAGGTATTTATCAGTTGATGCGTATAATAATGATAATATAGTTAAATTTTATGAGAAAAATAAATTTGTTATTTATCATAAAAAGAAAAATAAGAATAAAATAAACATACCTATGTATTTAGATATAAATTATATGGACAACAATAATTAATTTCTTAGTTTAGTATTTTTGTATATTTCTCTTGCTCGTTTACCTTTTTCTATTTCTTCTTTTGTAGGTCCTCTATTCATATATTCTAGGAACGCTTCCAATTCTTCTTCTGTTTCTATGTCTGGTGTTGGTGGTATTGGTCTTGCCATAGTTTTTCACTTCCTTTTTGTATTATTTTATAATTCATAATCAAATAAATAAAAAAAAATATAATTAATATCCCAATGTATTGGATTTAAATGAGAAGTATTCTTAATTTCTTATTTTTGTTTTTTTAAATATTTCTCTTGATTTTTTTAAAAATTCCAATTCTTTTTTTGTACTGGGCCTATTACTATATTCTAAAAATGCTTTTAAATCTTCTTCTGTTTCTATGTCTGGCGTTGGTGGTATTGGTCTTGCCATAATTATCACTTCCCTTTTCTTGGATTATTTCTATATTTTATTGTTTATATATTTAAGTGTATAACTATTATATATTATTATAATATTTATATTTTATATGTTAATATGATTAAATATATGTGAAATATACTATAATTATATTTATAATATATTTATTTTTCATTGAAACTCATAAAAATCTATGAAAATGTTAAATATATTTTTTTCTTGAATATAACTTTAACTCAGATAGGATGCTTTAATAAAGGAATACTCTGAAGAAGAATTTTGTAGATGAGGAAACATGATATTGTAATAAAATGATAGTTAAATTGAAAGCAGATTATTATCACATATAAAAATAAAAACAAAAGATTTGAATAAACAATTAGATGACTTAATGATGCTATTCATGTACTATTACTATAATAGGTGGTTTTCTTGGGCTGAAAAAGATTAACATATACTAATCAACAAATATACAAGCATTGAAATAGTATCACAGTAAAGACTTGTATATTAGAATAGCGTTACCCCATAACTGTTATACTGGTAATTAAATAACTCATTTTAACACCATCTTCACCTATGACATATTAATTAGATTAATGAAAAGGTTTTATGTGGAATGTAAATAATTTCATCTTCTTTATGGATTTTAGTTGTCGTATTTGAAATTATTATTCCATGAGGACTATCATATTTATTCATTGCTGTTTTTACTTGTTTTTTATCTTTTTTTCCACGTCCTACTTCTATAGGGATTGGATTTTCAAATTCTTTTTTTACTAGAAAATCAACATTTTCTTTGTTAGAATCATAATACATGTATTGATAAATGTTTTTATTTATTAAATTATGTAATATGGATGCTATATAATTTTCAAGTAATATTACTTCATATTCCTGTTTTTGTATTGATGTATTTCCTAGCATGGATACTATAGCATTTTTTAAACTACTTGTTGCAAAGTAATATTTCCATGCTTTTTTCATTCTCTTAGAGGACGTTCCATAAGATTCTATATGGAAGATTAAATGAGTCTTCTCAAGAGTATCCAATATATTTTTCACATTGACTTTTGATGTTTGTAAATGTTTGGATATTTTTTCATATGAGATATCATTTGATCTTTGCAATGCAAGAAAACTTAATAATCTAAATACATTTGTTTGGTTTTCTGTAGTGAAATTTCGTATATTAGGTAGATCATTGTAAATTATTTTATAGATTATGTCTGTTAATCTCATTTGTTGTTCATGCATGTTATTGATATAAAATAATGTGGGAAATCCACCGTACTTAAAATAATTATTCCAATCATCATATGTATAATCAAGAGTATTTGTTAATTTAGTATTTATCTCATACTCATATTTACTTATATCATTAATATCTCCTTCAAATATTAATTTTTCAAGATAATTAGACTTATTTAATGATAAATTATATTTAAGTTCTAAATGTTGATTATAAGTCAATGGATTTATGTTGATTTTCATCATTCTTCTAGCAGCATCAGCATTACTTTCTAAATTTAGTGCTGATGATCCAGTGAATATCATAAATACTTTCCGTGTTTTATCATATATTATTTTTCCAGCAAATGCCCAATTCTTATCATATTGTGATTCATCAATTAATAAAAAGATATGTTTATTTAATGTTCTTAATTCTTTTTCATGCTGTTCTTTTAGGTACAAATCAACTACTTCTTTAATATTATAATTACCAAGATAGTTTAAATCTTCGCATGAAAAATATAATATTTGATTAGGAGCTATTTGTTTCTGTCTTAGTAAATAATCATATACTTGAAATAGCAAAGTACTTTTTCCAACAGATCGTAAACCCGGAAGCACTAAAAACCGATTGAAAGGATTTCCATTTAAAAAATCATCAATATATCCTTTAATTAGATTAAATTCATCTCGTGGTTTAAATTTATTACCATTAAAATATATTTGTTCATTTAATTGATTAGGAATAGCTATAATTTCCTTATTAATATAATTGGACAAAAATTCATATTCTTTATCCATTTTTTTTAACCTCAAACAACTATATAAAATTATTTAAATATCATAGTATATAAATGTGTTTACTCAAATAAACAAAAAATAGGTAATATCGTTCACTCAAATAAACAAGAAATAGGCAATATTGTTCACTCAAATAAACATACTTCAAAAAAATAGTAAATAATCTATCATTATTAATTGTCCGTTATCTAGTACTATTATTATTAATGAAAATAAAATGTTTAATTTTAATTCAGTTAAAGTATTTTCAGGCACATAACTAGCAAACCACAGAATAAAATATAGGATTAATGAAGAAAAATTTATGCAATTGGATAATAATATTTTAGATTTAAATATTCTGCAAAGTAAGTAAGATTTGCCATCCCAATCATTTGTGTTGCACCGGAAAGCTTCAATAAGGTTATACAATTTGTGATGATGATAATTTAAAATAAAAGGAATATGAAGTTATTCCTGTAGAATAACATGATTTGAAGACTATTGAAGATAGAAAGTATTAGAATAATGTAAATGTAATGTATGGTACGAATATAATATTTTCATCTTTGATTATTTTACTGGTTGTGTCGGATATTACTATTCCATAATCTGATTTATAATATTCTATTGCTGATGTTATTTGACGTTTATTCTTTTTACCTATTCCTACTTCTATGGGTATAATCTTACCATTAATTGTTTTTATTAGGAAATCAACCCCACCTTTTCTTGGATCAAAGTATAATTTAAAATTATAATTATATTCTACTTTTAATCTGTAAATAGAATAAGCAACATAATTTTCTAGCAATATTCCTTTTATCTCCTGTAAACTTCTTAAATTACTTCCTCCATCATTTTCAAAGATAGCTGCCTTGATTTGTGTTGACCAATAATAATATTCTTTGGTTTTTCTTTCTTGTTTTGAAACAGAACCGTAAGAATTGATTTTAAATATGATTAATGATTGTGTCAGTGAATTTAATAAGTTCCTTACTGCTGTTTTAGAGATATCTAAGTTATTGGATAGTTTTGATTCAGATAATGTTCCTGGTTTTTGTAATGCTATAAAGTCAAGCAGAGGATATGCGGCATCTATTGTTTCTTTGGTATGTGATTTAATAAGAGGCAAGTCTTTTCTGATGATATCATCTTTAATTTCCAATGTGTACTCTTTTGCTTCAACATAACTTTTATTTAATGTGTATGGCAGGCCACCATATTTAATAAATAATTCCCATTCCTTTTTAACATCACGTTTTAATTGCATGAAATTATTTAATTGCATGTATTTTTCTATTTGAGATAAATTTTCAATATTTCCTTGGAAAATTAACTCTATAAAAGCTTCTTTCATATTTGATGGCATTTGACAGTAATATTTTAGATTTAAATATTCTGCAAAGTTTATAGGATTTATTTCACGTTTTAATGCTCTTCTACCACTATCATTATCTGTATTTAATGTTAATGCATTGGAACCTGAATATATCATGAATACATTTGATGTTTCATCATATATTATTTTTCCTACTAATCCCCAGTTTGATGTGTAATGTGCTTCATCAACAAATATGAATAATGGTTTTTTATTTATGTATGCATCATCATTAATATCTTTAATGAAAATGTCAAGATATGATAATAAGTCTATTTTTCCTTTATCTTTTAATCTGTCTAGATTTAAATACAAAATTTGATGCTGTTTTATATTATGTTCTGATGTTAAATAGTCATAAAACTGATATAATAATGTTGTTTTACCTACTCCTCTTAATCCAGGCATGATTATAAACTTGTCATCATCATATTTTTCTAAAAAGTCATCAATATATTTTTTGATTCTATTAAAATCTGTTCGAGTATTTAATTTTCGGTCATTTCTGTATATTTTATCCTGTACTAAAAAGGGGGTTGAATTAATTATATTCATCAAATAATTACGTTTCTCTTCTTCATCCATATTACCTACTACCATTATGTTTTATACTAGAAATTATCATCTGTAATAGTTCTTGTTAATTTATTTTTTTTATATTTATTGATGATATTTATTTGATATGATAAATATAGTTTTGGTTTTTTGAAAAACCATATTATATATCAATTTGATTTTTTGAAAAACTATAATATGTATCATTTTGATTTTTTGAAAAAGTAGAATATAATCCATATAAGCTTCATGTCATGGTTATTAAATAAGACAGTTTAAACTTGTTTCTCAATATATTAATAATATAAAAATATTTAATAAAATCTATTCATATATTTAAAAAAA
>SUTR01000068.1 GCA_015062825.1 Methanosphaera stadtmanae | reverse complement strand
AATCTCAAAAGGACTAAACGACACAGTTTATAATATGATGGGATGGTAAATATGTCACCAATTGTAATAATAACGATTATTTGGTCTATTTCATTAGGAATACCTTTAGAATATTTTTATTATAGGATTTTTAAAATGAAAATATTCAATTTAAAAGATAAATGTTATTTTATTGTTTCTGAGGATAAATTAAGATTGTTGAAAGAAAAATTAATTGAAGAAGATATTGATGAAGATTATATAAAATTTGATGGACGATGTGTAACATTATTATCTCAGAAGCGTAGAATTCCTAAGGATGGAAATTTAATCCTTCTCAATCACAAAGGCAGATTAATTGAGAAAGGAATATTGCTTCCAATATTTATAATCATATTATTCTTACCTATGATAATATTCTTAATTCAGATGCGTAATGTTCTGCTTTTTGAATTTATATTTGTTGAGGGATTTATGCTTTATAGTATATTTATCATTTATTTGAAAACGAAGTTTAGTAAAATAAAAGATTATGATGAAGATACGTGTTATAAACATACTTATATTACATATATGATGCATTATAATAAAGTATTTATTATATCAGTGGCTTTTGTTCTTTTTGGATATTTACCAACTCGTGCAAATATACTTTTAATAGTTCTTCTTATTATATTAATTAGGGTGCATTTGAATTTGTTTATTGATAAAATTGATAAATGGTTGCCCTGGAATGTTTTAGAAATACATAATACGGATCGGAGAAATAAAATAGAGTATGCATTAGCTATGTTTCTTTTAGGTTTTTGTAATATGTTTTTAGCAATATATCCTTTACATATAACATTTTAGGTGATTAAAAAAAGGAAATTTGACCAAATGAGATGAAAATGCATTTTGAAAACTAAAATTACAATGAAAAAAGGAAATCATATAACAGTATGTTAAGCTTCATTTTACGTTTAACAGGGGGAGAAACTGTTAAGATAAGTTCTTTAGAATGTAAAACTGAAATCAAAAACTTCCTTACAGTAATGAAAACAACAACAGAAGAATATGTATCTTTTCAATCAAAAAAAATAAACATAATTTTGTCAAATTATCTGGAAATATTCAAGTAGATAATGTTTGCATTTCATTACTTTATGGCTGGGTATCTATCATCAATTATTTTAACAATTCCTTTTATTCCCTTTTTTTCCTACTTGAAAATTATTCTAAAAGATATTTGAGAATAATTATTATTTCTAGATTTTGCTTTTTAGCGTCAACTGTAATAATAGAACACTTTTTTAACTTTTTAATCTTATCTTATTTTTAATCTAATCCTGGATGAAACTTCTGAATTAATAAAAAATTACTAATTACTTCTTATAAACTTTAATATACTCTCTCCTCCAGGTATTAATACACAGCAAATTATTATCTGATTTTTTTTTGGTTTCACTTAGAGTGTTGGCATAAAGTCTGTTTTTTCACTCTTTTGTAATACTTTTTGATTTTTTTAGTTCGGTTAGTTTGAATTTGATGTCATCAAATTCTTGTGTTATTTCTAGCATGTAGTCGTCTATATGGTATTTTACTAAGTTTTTGAAGTTTATTGTATCATCTGCTTCTAATATTTTATTGAATATTACTCTTAAGTTGTATGCTACTGCTCTTAGCGTTATTTTGTTTTCTTTGTCTTCTTGTCCTCTGCTTATTATTTGGTTGATGTGGTATTGGTCTTTGAGTGTTTAGGTGATTCTGCAGTAGATCCTTTTTTTTGTATTCTTCTTGGTATTCTTTGGTATTCATTTTGTTTTTCATTTCTAAACTTAGGTTTGAACCTCGTTCTTGTATAACACGGTGTGATTGAGACTGTGATGTGCATTGGTCTTGATATTTGCAGTTTTTACATGCATTGTAGTTATAATATGATTTTACTCGTATTTTTGTGTTTTTATCATCCTTAGATTCTTCATATATGGTGGATTTATGTTTTAATGTTTCTCCAGGTGGACATTGAAAGGTATCATTGTCAAAATCATATGTGAAATTGTCTTTATGGAATAGATTGTCTGGTATTTTACTTTGATTTATCCTGTTTTGTCCTTGATCAGGTATTATTCCATCATAACCTTCTTTTTAAAGATATTGAAGAGTAGATTCTTGTTTGTAGATGGTATCTGCGCTTACTTTGTGGGGTTTTGTTGGTAAATTCTCTACTGCTTTATCCATTGTTGGTGGTAATTCATGATGGTCTGTGGGATGTTGTGATATGTGTACAGTACAAATTAACTTTGATTGTGTGTCTGTTGCTAATTGCATGTTATCTGATGGCTCTTTATGACCTTTTTTAGTCTGCATACTTTGTGAATCAATATCAAATGTAGGAATCTTATTTTTTCCATTACTGTCCATAATTTCAATCATTTTCTTTAATAACTCTAGTTTACGTTCAGTAGCCATGACAGAATTATAATAAAATTTTTTTGTTGGATGACGAAGATCATCAATCGCTTCACTTGATGGTGACTTAGATTTCAAGTTTTCTATTAAAACTAAAGCATCTTCATAGTAAATTACATTAAATGGGGAATTTGTTGCTTTAATTATGGTTCCATCAATACAAACAAAATCAAAATCAGTTAATCCTAAAGTATATGCTAAATTTAAGGTAAGAGCTAACATTTGCTTAAATAAATTACCATAATCCTACATAAATTTACGTAAAACTCTTCCAGAAGGTTGTAAATCACCGCATGCATATCTAAATTTCTGATGAAGCTTAGCCATTTCAGCCAATTCATCAGTTCCATTAATATGACGTAATGCACCGTAAATTAAAAGAGACACAAGATATTCTGCAGGATTAACAGGCTTACCATTCTCTTTAATATCCACTACTTCGTAGATTCTATCTTTATTTGATAACACAAAATAAGTTACCAAAAACACAATATCATCACTTGGAATCTCATCATCCAAACAACCATAATACCATTTGCTCTGTTTTAAATCCACAACTTTTACTCCCATATATAAACACCAAATTATTTTTAATTTCCTATATAAATATATATAATTACTAGTATTTAAATATTATGGTATAATAATTATTATAATCATAAAATAAAATTAAATATAAAATATTATGAAAAAATAAGTGATTTTATCAAAGAAAAAATTGAATTTTAAAAAAAAGTATTACTCAAAAAATAGAAAAAACCTTTTTTGCCAACACTCTATCTATTGAAAAAAAATAGCTAATAATTATTAGAGATAAAATTCATATATTTAATTATTATTGAAAAATATGATTATAAAAATTAGAATTCAATTTAATTTAGATTAACAAATAATAAAAAAAATCATGGGAGGATATAATATCATGGTATATGATGGATATCTTAGAGAATTTCTAGAACTATCTGAAATTACTGTTGGTGACAGGATAAAAGTAACAAAGCCTGAGATAGAACATATTGGAATGTTACTTGAAAAGCCAGATTATTCTAATGAAAATACTCTTATAATAAAACTTGACAGTGGATATAATATAGGTGTAGATGTAAAGGATGCAAAGATTGAAAAGATTGAAAGTGGACAAAAACCTAGTATTAAATTAGATGCTGTTGATAAAGAATTTGATGAGAAAAAAGATAACTTGTCAATATTAAGTACTGGAGGAACTGTTGCTAGTGTAATTGATTATAAAACTGGAGCAGTACATCCGGCATTTAGTGCTGATGATTTGTTACGTGCAACACCAGAACTAGTAGATTATGCAAACATATCTGGAAGGGCAATATTCAATATTCTTAGTGAAAATATGTCCCCAGAATACTGGATAAAAACAGCACAGTCCATTTATGATGAAATAAATGATGGAGCAGACGGAGTTATTATAGCTCATGGAACAGATACTATGCATTATACTGCATCAATGCTAAGTTTCATGATTGATACACCAGTACCTATAGTGCTTACTGGTGCACAACGTAGTTCTGATAGACCATCCTCTGATGCTTTTACAAATTTAATGGCATCAGTTATTGCTGCAAAGTCTGATGTTGCAGAAGTAACCATTTGTATGCATAGCAGTGAAGATGATCCTGCATGTGACTTACACAGAGGTAACCGGGCAAGAAAAATGCATACATCACGTCGTGATACATTTACCAGCATAAATATGAATCCTCTTGCAACAATTAATGAGAAAAAACTTAGCATTAATGATAATCAAGTACCCTATACTAAAAGAGGAGAAAATGAATTGTCATTGAATGATAATTTAGGTCAAAATGTAGCACTTATTAAAATGTATCCGGGAATCAGTCCAGAGGTTATAGATTATTATGTTGATAAGGATTATGATGGACTTGTAATAGAGGGTACTGGACTTGGTCATTGTAGTGATGAAGTGATAAGTAGCATTTCTAGAGCTACTGATGAAAAGATACCTGTTGTTATGACATCACAATGTTTATTTGGACGTACAAATATGAATGTTTATAGTAGTGGTCGTCATCTTTTAGCAGAAAATGTTATAGGTGTAGAGGATATGTTGCCAGAGACTGCATATACCAAACTATTATGGGCTACAGGTCAAAGCAGTGATGTAAATGAAATATATGATATTATGAGAACAAACCTTAAGGGTGAAATGAACACTACCTTAAGTCAGAAGTATTTTATTAAAGGCTAATAGGAGAAATGTTAAATGTCAGAAGATAAATTTAATTATGAAGAATTAGGTTTGATGATGGGACTTGAAATACATCAACAATTAGATAGCAAAACAAAATTATTCTGCAGATGTCCTAATAGTCTTACAGACAAACAGCCAGAAGGTAAATTATATCGTCGATTACGGCCAACACAAAGTGAACTTGGTGAAATTGACCGGGCAGCATATGAGGAATCACAACGTAACCTACAATTCATATATGAAACATATAACCATCATACCTGTCTTGTAGAGGCTGATGAAGAACCTCCGGCTCCATTAAATCAGGAAGCTGTAGACATATCAATCATACTTGCATCATTAATGAATATGAAAGTTGTTGATGAATTCCATACTATGCGTAAACAGGTTATTGACGGCAGTAATACAAGTGGATTCCAAAGAACAGGTATTCTTGCTACTGATGGATATGTTGAAACTGAATATGGAAATGTTACAATTGAAACATTAGGATTGGAAGAAGATGCAGCACGTCGTATTGGTGAAGATGAAGGAAAAATTATATTTAGACTTGACAGGTTAGGTATTCCACTAGCAGAAATTACAACCAGCCCCGATATGCATCACCCACTTCAGGTAAGGGAAGTAGCATATCAACTTGGACAGATTCTTAGAAGTACACGTGTAAAACGTGGACTTGGTACTATCAGACAGGATTTGAACATTTCAATCAGAGAAGGTGCAAGAATTGAAGTTAAAGGTGTTCAGGACCTTGATTTAATGCCTACCATTGTAGAAAATGAGGTTGAAAGACAGTTAAATCTTATAAGTATTGCAGAAGAGTTAAATAACAGAGGAGCTGTTGTTGAAGAACAAATACATGATGTGACTGACTTATTTGAAAATACCCAGTCAAAAGTTGTTTTATCCACATTGGAAGAGGACAATAGCCATGTTCTTGCCATAGTTTTAAGAGGATTTGATGGTCTTATAGGACGTGAAGTTCAACCAGGTCGTCGTCTGGGGACAGAGTTTTCAGAACATGGTAAAAAAATGGGTGTAAGTGGCCTGTTCCATACAGACGAACTTCCAGCATATGGAATTACACAATCTGAAGTAGATAGTGTTAAGGAAAGACTGGAACTTGGAGATACTGATGCATTCATATTAGTATCTGGCGGATATGAGAAAGCATATAATGCATTGCAGGAAGTTATTAAACGTGCAAAACAATCATTAGATGGTGTTCCTGAAGAAACTCGTCGAGCAATGGACAATGGTAATACAGAATATTTAAGGCCTTTACCTACTGCTAGTAGAATGTATGTTGAAACAGACATCCCTACTGAAATAATTAATCCAGAACGTGTTGCAAGGATTGCATCAGATCTTCCAGAACTTCCTATTGTTAAACAGGAACGTATTCAGAAAGAATATGATTTAAGTCAGGACTTGGCAGAACAGTTGGTTCATGAAAATAATGCTGATTTATTCGAGGACATATGTAAAACATTACCTAATATGGATTCTACCAAAGTTGCATCAGATATTGCATATACAATTAAGGATTTAAGACGTGACAATCTTGATACAAGTAAATTGACAAGGGATGTGTTAATTGAAATATTCAAACTTGTAGATGACAACGTTATTGCAGCGGCAAATACAGAAGTTGTACTTAAAGATGCATGTAATGACATAGCACCTCAGGAATCTGTTAAAAAGAACAATCTTGAAAAATTATCAGATAATGTTATTGAAGAAGGCATTAAAGAAATTATTGAAGAGAACAAAGACATGATTATTGATCGCAAGATGGGTGCAATGGGACCATTGATGGGAAAAGCCATGGCAAAGTTCAAAGGCAAAGCTGATGGTAAAATTGTAAGCAGCATCATCCAGAAGGAAATCATGAATCTTACAAAGTAAATCATGACGATAATACAAATATTAGGAGATTAAATATGTATGACATTGCCATTATAGGTGCCGGCCCTGCAGGACTTACTGCTGGAATATATGCTGGTCGTGGAGGACTTAAAACTTTAATATTGGATACTGCACAAATTGGTGGAACTGTAAATAATGCGCCACTTATTGAAAACTATCCGGGATTTGTTGAAATTACAGGCCAGGAATTAACAGAGAAGATAAGTCAGCAGGCAAAGAAATACTCTGAAATTCGTGAATTTACAGAAGTTGATAGAATCATCCCGTCTGATGACTCAACTTTTAAAATAGAAGCTGAAGATGAAACAATAGATGCTAAAAATATTATATTAGCTACAGGAACTACTGTTAAAACATTAGACGCTAAAGGTATTGAAGAATTTAGAGGTCGAGGAATATCATATTGTGCAGTTTGTGATGGTAATTTCTTTGTTAATCGAAATGTTCTCATTGTAGGTGGCGGAAACTCTGCTGCTGTTGAAGCATTATATTTAAATAAAATTGGTGTCAAATGCAGTTTAGTACATAGACGCAACAAGCTACGTTGTGATGCAAAGCTACAGGAAGACCTTGCCAAAAACGATATTCCCATTATATGGAATAGTGAAATTGTAGAAGTAAAAGGCAATGCAAAAGTTGAAAAGGCTGTACTTTATGACAATAAAAAAGACACACAAACCGAAGTTGATGTTGATGGAATATTTATTTCAATAGGACACCTGCCAAACAATAAACTTGCCCTTGACTGTGATGTTGAATGTGATGATTCCGGATATATCATAGTTGACAAATATATGAAAACAAATAAAGAAGGAATATATGCTGTTGGAGATATTACCGGATGCATTAAGCAGATTACCGTAGCAACAGGCCAAGGTGCAATTGCAGCCAGCGACATTCAATCTAAATTAATATAATGTGACCATTTATGAGCTTAAGTGAGGAATTATATAATTCAATAAAGAATGATTTGGAAGGTGATTTTCCAAATATCACCTCCATTACAAAAGAAAATGATAAAATAATTATTAAGGCAGATAATGATACATTATGGGAGATTTTTGATATATTATATAAAGGAATGGACAATATTGAATTCAATTTCTCCCCCAATGAAGAAGCAAACATTACGATAAACTATTAGATAAGGAGATACAGATGAATCGACAAGAGAATACATATAGACAAACCAGTAAATCCCAACAAGGTTTAATAACTGAAAAGGAAGAGGCGAAGATTATCGTTTTAAAACCTATAGGATATCCCTTAGAAAGTAATTATATTGATACACCAGAAATAGAAGTTAAGAACAAGGAATTATTTGACATATATGCTAAGGAACAATGGACAGATTACAAGGTACATAAGAGTCAATATTTATTTGATCAGAAATTGATACCTGACTTTGCATTTCAAGTAGTGGAAGTAAGACCTAATTATTCTCATATTACAAGCAACACATCATTTCTTGTATTGCCTCCAGAGACAAAAAGTATTGAAATCATGACTAAAGAGAAATATATGATATCCGACATTGTTGGACAACAAAAGGCTAAGGATAAGACTAGAATCATTACAAAGTTTATTGAAGAACCAGAGAAATTCAAAAGCTGGGCACCACGCAACATACTCTTTTATGGTAGACCAGGTACGGGTAAAACAATGCTTGCACAAGCTTTAGCCAATGAATTAAATGTTCCTATAAAAATGATTAAGGCAACAAGCTTAATTGGTGATCATGTAGGTGATGGTGCAAAGCAGATACATCAATTATATAAAGAGGCCAGACAAAACAAGCCTAGCGTAATTTTTATTGATGAAATTGATGCTATTGCATTGGAACGTAAATACCAATCATTAAGAGGAGATGTCACAGAGATTGTTAATGCACTTCTAACTGAAATGGATGGAATTGAAAACAATGATTATGTCATTACAATATGTGCAACAAACAATCCCCAATTGCTTGATTATGCTATTAGAAGTCGTTTTGAAGAGGAAATTGAATTTACTTTACCTGAAGCTGATGAAAGAAGAGAGTTGTTAATTAAGAATATTGAAACCATGCCTCTTGAATGTGATTTTAACCTTGATGAGCTTGTTGAAAAATCCAAGGGATTATCCGGAAGAGACCTTAAGGAAAAAATTCTTAAGACTGCCATGCATAAGGCAATTAGTGAATCGGAGGATGTAATTACAAATAAACATATTGATTATGCAATTAAGGAAAGCAGTAAAGAAGTTACAATACAACAGGACAAGATGTTTGTATAATGATTTTTAAGATAATCCTCCTATTCTTTTCTATTTTTTAAAGTTATAATATAGTCAATAGCTAAATTTTTTTCTGAAAATTTAAAAATAATCCACTTTCTTTTCTAATGATATTTAGTCCAAGCTTCAATTCATTAATTAACATATAAATTTAAATATAAGTTACATCAAATATATACATATCAAGACGGAATTAGTTTTCCTTTACAAACGGAAATTACTTTCCTTATCAGGTTTACATATTCCATCATGAATAATTAATCAATCAATAAAAAAAATAATGATATGGAGACTTAATATGTCATATGTTGATGAAGTAATTGAACAAGTTACAAAAGAAAACCCTGGTGAACCAGAATTTCACCAAACATTAAATGAAGTATATAAATCAATCGAGTTAGCAGTAGAAGAAAATGAAGCACAATACAGAAAAGATGCTTTACTCGAAAGACTTGCAAACCCAGAAAGACAAATTAAATTCAGAGTTCCTTGGGTAGATGATGAAGGACAAGTACAAGTAAACACAGGATACCGTGTACAATTCAATAGTGCAATTGGACCATACAAAGGAGGACTCCGTTTCCACCCATCCGTAAACATAGGAATTATAAAATTCTTAGGATTTGAACAAATATTCAAAAACTCACTAACAGGACTTCCAATTGGTGGAGGAAAAGGTGGATCAAACTTTGATCCTAAAGGAAAATCAGACCGTGAAGTAATGGCATTCTGTCAAAGTTTCATGAACGAATTATACAGACACATCGGACAAGACCAAGACGTACCTGCAGGAGACATAGGAGTAGGTGGTCGTGAAATAGGTTACTTATACGGACAATACAAAAGACTCACCAAACAATACGAAGGAGTATTAACAGGTAAAGGATTAACCTTCGGAGGTTCCCTTGCAAGAACAGAAGCAACAGGATACGGATTATTATACTTTGCACAAGAAATATTAAAAGCAAATGGTGAAAGCTTAGAAGGAAAAACCGCTACAGTATCTGGTTCAGGAAACGTAGCAATCTATGCAATAGAAAAAGCTCAACAATTAGGTGCAAAAGTAGTAACAGCATCAGACTCAACCGGATGGGTATATGATCCAGAAGGAATCGATGTAGCATTACTCAAAGACATAAAAGAAGTAAGAAGACTTAGAATGAGTGACTATGCTGCAGAAAGATCATCAGCAGAATACCACGAAGGTAAAGGAGTATGGCAAATAGAAGCAGATGTAGGATTACCATGTGCAACACAAAACGAAGTAGACATGGACGATGCTAAAAACATAGTAAACAACAACTACACATTATTCTGTGAAGGAGCAAACATGCCAACAACACTTGATGCAACAAAATACCTACAAGACAATGGTATACTATTTGGTCCTGCTAAAGCAGCTAACGCTGGTGGAGTAGCAGTATCTGCTCTTGAAATGAGCCAAAACTCAGAAAGATTATCATGGACATTTGATGAAGTCGACAACAAACTTGCAAACATAATGAAAAACATCTTTGCACAAATCGAAGCAAGCTGTGACAAATACGAGCAAGGAAATGATTATGTTGCTGGTGCAAACATAGCTGGATTTGAAAAAGTAGCAGAAGCTATGCAAGCACAAGGAATAGTATAAAAACTCATTCCTTTTTATCCCCTTTTTTCTATAATTAATAATCACCAAACTTTTTCTATAATAATTATTATTCAAAAACAACTATTTTGGCAAATAATAATTCAAGTATAAATTTAAATTGAAAAAAAAAGAAATGATTGAGTTTACAAACTCAAAAATTAGGATACATCCATAGTTTGTTCAAAGAACGCTTTCTGTGATGGACTTCCATCTGAATTTTTTAGTTCCGGATTGAATTTTTCTGTATATATTTTTATTTCTACCTTTTTGGCAGCCTTAGATGAATCAGTTTTGTTAATTGTTTCATTAATGGTAAAGCTTCCATCAGTAATGTTTTGCATTATCGTAGAACCTGTACCTATCTGTTGACCATCCTCTGATATTAGGACATATTCACAGTCTATATATTCAAAACTTCTAACAGATCTTAAGATATATGATAGTTCATATTGATTATGGTCTGAATTATTTTCTTCCAACTTAAAGTCAGTTATTCCCAATCCAGTATTATTATACATTGTGAGTCCAATATACATAAACGCGACCATAACTATGATTACAACAATACCCTGCTTCATATTCAAAGTAAACCCTCCTTATTTACTTGTTTTATTACTGAACTATTAGTTATTTTAATATTGTTTTTCATAATTTAAAATACTATCGTGAGTACATATTTAGATTATTGTGTAATATTTCAAGAAAATAAAAAGTAAGAAATATTGCAAGAAAATTTGAAATTTAAAATATGATGTTCAATAAATATATTAACATTAAATAAAAGGAATTAATAATATGAGTAAAAAAGGTTCTGTAGAAGAAAGAGACCTTGTAAACAGATTATGGGATGCAGGTTTTGCAGCAATGAGAGCACCTGCAAGTGGAGGAGCAACCAAAAGACCTCTTCCTGATGTACTGGCAGGAAATGGAAAAATATACCTTGCAATAGAAGTTAAATCCACACGTCAAGAACACATCTATATAGATAATGAAAAAATAAAAAATCTAATTGAATTTTCACAAATATTTGGTGCAACACCCTACGTTGGAGCAAAATTCATTCGTAAAAAATGGAGATTCATAAAACTAGAAGATTTACATGTTACAAAAAGTGAAAATTATCGTGTAAACGTTGACTTAGCTTTCAGCAAAGGACTAGACTTTGATGAAATAACCGGCAAAAGCAAACAGACAAAAATAATATAAGAAAAAAATAATTCTTAACTATTGAAATAACCTCCCATTTATCTTCCTGTTTTTTCTGAATTGATGTTGACAAACAATATGAAAACACTATAATAAGTTATAAGTAATTAATCATTACATTTAACTAATAAGTTATAAGTAACAATTAATAAGTAATATATTAAAACTATGAAGAAATAACTTATAAGTTATAACTAATAAATTAA